>NZ_JAEMUC010000001.1:0-4508 GCF_018342455.1 Neochlamydia sp. AcF95
ATTCAGCATCATCCGCCACTTCAATCCCTTTAACTCCTTCGGTAATATCTAATAAATCTTTAATGGATTCTAATAGATCGGGATGCTCCTTTAAGCGATTAAATACTTTATTAACTTCTTCTTCGTTAAGCATATGCAACCTCCTTTTGCTACGCTTTCAGTATGTATTAATCCTTCCTTATCTTGCCAACACTTTTAATTACACCCACTGAAGATCTTTTTGATTAGCTAAACTACCTTAAAGAATTTGTTGTGGCAGAGGTAGAGGCTAAATTAAAAGATAGTCTTTTTTATCTGAGTGGGTAAAGCTTCTTGTGCATTTTGCTCTGAATCCTGCTTCTACCCATCTTCTTGCGATTTTCTCCTTCATCCTTTAATCCTAATTGATTAAGATACATTTAAAATTTATAATTAGGATATTATGATTCTATCTTTCTTATATGACTCCATGTTGTGTCTCTTAGCCCTACTTTCCCTACCTAAAGTGTGCTATGATTATTTCATCAAAAAAAAGTACCAACAAAGCTTAGCAAGAAGATTGGGATTTAATTTTCCCTTAATAACAAAAGGGGAGCGTAAGTTGGTATGGGTCCATGCTGTCTCGGTAGGTGAAGCTAAGGCCGCTACCTCACTGGTTAAAACCCTGAGGACGCAGCTTCATGATCCTGTTATTGTCATTTCAAGTGTCACTGAGGCAGGACATGCTGAAGCTAAGCGAAGTATTCCTCAAGCCGATTATCATGTCTATTTGCCGGTTGATCTTGTTTTTATTATCCGTCCTATTATGAAAAGAGCTGCTCCTGATTTGGTCATCTTAGTGGAAACAGATTTTTGGTATAATTTTCTTAAAGCTGCTAAAGGCTTAGGATCTTTAATTGTGGTAGTCAATGGTAAAATCTCCGAACGTTCTTTTCATCGTTTTTTGAAAATTCCTTATTTCACTCATAAGCTCTTTTCGTTTGTCGAGTTATTTTGTCTGCAAAGCAAGCATTACTACGAACGTTTTAAAGCTCTTGGCGTAGATCCGCATAAAATGCAGATTACAGGTAATTTGAAATTTGATGATGAATATCCTCGTTTCACAGCTGAGCAACATGCCGCTTGGAAAAAACAATTTCAAATTGAGGAGAAAAATCAAATCGTCGTGTTAGGTTCCTCGCATGAACCAGAAGAAAAGATGATATTGGAACAGATGAAAATAGTGTGGGAAGAACTGCCTCATGTAAAGTTGATCATCGTACCACGACATCCCGAGCGATTTAACGAGGTGGCTAGGCTTTTGGAGAAAGAGTTTATCCCTTACGTGCGTTTTAGCCAGATCGATCAATCTGTTAATAATGCTAAAGTCATCTTGATCGATGCGATGGGATTATTGCGCAAATGCTATCAACTTGCTGATTTAGCTATTGTGGCAGGGAGCTATACTGCAAGGGTAGGTGGGCATAATATCTTAGAGCCTTCTTGGTATGGCGTTCCCGTCATTTATGGACCTTATATGCATTCACAACCTGAGCTGGTAGAATTAATGGAGGATTATAAAGCGGGCCGTCAAGTAGACATTAATCATCTCAGCGACGAAATGATGGTACTACTAAAGGATTCTCAATTAAGGAAATCTATAGGAGCCAATGGTGTACGTATGTTTAAAGATATCAAAGGGGCTACTCAAAAAACCTGGAATTTTATTGAGCCTCTTATCAAAAAAGATGCCTTCTGAAAGCTTAAGAAAGGCTTTTCCATTATTTGTGCAATTTATTTGCTAAAGCCTTGCTTTAAAATAGCGATTTTGTTAAGCTTTCTATTTATTCAATGACGCGGGGTGGAGCAGGGGTTAGCTCGTTGGGCTCATAACCCAAAGGTCGGAGGTTCGAATCCTTCCCCCGCTATTTCATGGCGGTATAGCTCAGTCGGTAGAGCAACGGAATCATAATCCGTGTGTCGTCGGTTCAAATCCGGCTGCCGCTACATCATTTACATCTACCCCTCAGACTTTCTAAATTATATTATTCTTATTTAATTATACAGGCATGCAGCTCTAGCATAAGGCTTGGCTTATTTCCTCTATAAACCTCTCTTTTTCAAATTCTCTGACTTTTATAGAACGTACGAAACCAAATCAAGCTATCCTCCTTACCTATAAGCAATTTTAGGTAGCTAAGATACTATATAGGTCATTATAAAAGTATTTACGAAATAATACTTTTTAAAGAAACTACGTCTGCATAGCCAAAAAAATTAAACTTTTTCCAAGCTGGCTCTCTCTGTAAAGACAAGCTTTTTATTAAGTGTATGACTACATAAAGAGTGGCTCTAAAGGGTATTATTACAGTTTCCACAGAGGTCTAATGTAATCTGAATCCATAAAAGTACCAAAGGTTTTTTATCTTTATATTTAAAAACTAAGAATTTATTTCTATTATTATCTTGCATGTTTGGTGTTTTCTTTTGTATCTTTCTATTAAGCAGGGACTTAAGAATTTAGACAAATCTTAACCAAGGCTATAACATGCATACTAACGTTTCTA
Organism: Neochlamydia sp. AcF95; assembly: GCF_018342455.1. Classification (NCBI taxonomy): domain Bacteria; kingdom Pseudomonadati; phylum Chlamydiota; class Chlamydiia; order Parachlamydiales; family Parachlamydiaceae; genus Neochlamydia; species Neochlamydia sp. AcF95. Next base: position 2,526 of record NZ_JAEMUC010000001.1, read on the forward strand.
TTGCTTTTGCGCACTTGCCTAATGAGGTGCTAACCTCTATTTTAGAATATTGCGCCACACCTTCCTTATCTAGTGTGTGTGGAAAATGGCAACACCTTTTAACTAGTGAGGTAATGCCCTCTATTTATAAGCAAATAGTTAAAGTTCACTTTCCTCAAGGAAATGTTAACGAGCATGCTCTTATCTTAGATAAAATTTATAAGTTAGAAGATGGACTTTTTCCCCTACAAAAAGTAAAGGCAATTTTTAAGCAAATCTTTACTCTAGCTAGCGCTCTTTCTCCTTTAGAATTTAAAGATAGCCTTGAGAAAATCAGATATTTCACATCAGCTAATTATCTCTCTTATCTGTTAAATATTAATCGTCTCCTATTATGGAAAGAATTACCTGGTGGAAAAGAATACTTAGAGCAAGAAGAAATCAAGAGTTTGCCCTTAGAAAAAAAAGGAGAGTCTTTTAAGGAGTGGATTGAAAGGTATGGAAAAGATCTTGAGATGATAGATTTACAAGAAATAAGCTTGACCTTTTTACCTCAAGAGATAGGGCAGCTTTCTTCTTTAAGATGGCTTCGGCTAGGTAACAACCAACTCACCGCTCTTTCAGCAGAGATAGGGCAGCTTTCTCAGCTTGAAAGTCTTTATTTAGATCACAACCAACTCACCGCTCTTCCAGCAGAGATAGGGCAGCTTTCTCAGCTGCAACAGCTTGACTTAGCCGACAACCAGCTAAAAACTCTTCCAGCAGAGATAGGGCAGCTTTCTCAGCTTAAAAGTCTTTATTTAGATCACAACCAGCTTACCGTTCTTCCAGCAGAGATAGGGCGGCTTTCTCAGCTAGAAATACTTAACTTAGATCACAACCAACTCACCTCTATTCCAGCAGAGATAAGGCAGCTTTCTCAGCTAGAAATACTTAACTTAAACAATAACCAACTTACCACTATTCATGCAGTGATCGGGCAGCTTTCCCAGCTGCAAACGCTTTACTTAGGGCACAACCAACTAACCTTCCTTCCTGCGGAGATAGGGCGGCTTTATCGGCTACAAACGCTTAACTTAGATTACAACCAACTCACCACTCTTCCTGCAGAAATTGGACAATTGTCTCAGCTGTGGAATCTTTACTTAAACCAAAACCAACTCACCAACCTTCCTGCAGAGATAAGACAGCTTTCTCAGCTACAAAGGCTTAGCTTAGATAACAACCAGCTCACCACTCTTTCTTCAGAAATAGGACAGCTATATCAGCTGCTGCATCTTTTCTTAAGCGTTAACCAACTAACATCTATTCCTGCGGAGATAGGGCGGCTTTATCGGCTACAAACGCTTAACTTAGATTACAACCAACTCACCACTCTTCCTGCAGAGATAAGGCAGCTTTCTCAGCTACAAAGGCTTAGCTTAGAGCACAACCAGCTTACCACTCTTCCAGCAGAGATAGGACAGCTTTCTTACTTAAGATGGCTTTTGCTAGGCAACAACCAACTTACCTCTCTTCCAGCAGAGATAGGGCAGCTTTCTCAGCTGCAACAGCTTGACTTAACCGGCAACCAGCTTACCGTTATTCCAGCACAGATAGGACAGCTTTCTCTGCTGCGAATGCTTAACTTAGAGCACAACCAGCTCACCTCTCTTCCAGCAGAGATAGGGCAGCTTTCTCAGCTGCAAGAGCTTGGCTTAGCCGACAACCAGCTTACCGCTCTTCCAACAGAGATAGGGCAGCTTTCTCAGCTGCAAGAGCTTGGCTTAGCCGACAACCAGCTTACCGCTCTTCCAACAGAGATAGGGCAGCTTTCTCAGCTGCAAGAGCTTGGCTTAGCCGACAACCAGCTTACCGCTCTTCCAACAGAGATAGGGCAGCTTTCTCAGCTGCTACAGCTTGACTTAACCGACAACCAGCTTACCGCTCTTCCAGCACAGATAGGGCGGCTTCCTCGGCTGCAAACGCTTAACTTAGAGCACAACCAACTCACCTCTATTCCAG
>NZ_JAEMUC010000002.1:0-42802 GCF_018342455.1 Neochlamydia sp. AcF95
TAGCTTACCATTAAAAGGAAATTTACATTTTTTCTTTTTAAAATTGATGCAATGATGGAGTTTTTTAGGGTAAATCATGTTGGACTATATAGTCAGCTCCTTTGTTCAAAACCTCATCAATAATATCCATATGGGCATACAATGCATCCATTGATACAATTGCTCCACTGACATCCATAGCCTCCAGCAAGGCGGGCACTGCTTGGGTTTCACTAGCTTTTTCAGCTACCTTCTCTTGAGCAATTACTAAGCGTCCTTCGGCAGCAAATATCTCGACAATATGCGCAATATTCTTATTATCTGAAACGCCTTTTAGCCGCTTTCCATCTATCACCAAGAGCTGATCTTTCATTTCTTGCGGTAAGCCTTGCAGCCAGCGATTAATCAATTCCTTAAATGCTTGTGGATGGACCCTAGCAAGAAACCACCAGAGGGTATCATAAGAGGGTGCAGCTACCTTTAATCCTATTAGATCAGCAAACCAGCTGGCTCTTATTTCTGCAAAATGAGCAATCTCAGCCACGGTATTACATCCTGCTAGATACCCAGAAAGTGTAATCAAAAACAAATACCATATAGGATAAATACATCGCTTGCTTATACGAGGATCTGGAAAATCTGCAAAGTTAGATCTTACGCTTTCTCTAAATCTCTCTAAATCAATCTCTTCTTGCAAATCAGCAAAATTTTTATCAGTGGTTTTTCTTCTGGCCATTGTTACCTCCTTCTTTTAAAAAGAAGATGATTCTAGATTTATATAGCATTTGTCAAATCTTTCTCATCAAAACGCCCTGAATAAGCAAACTGATTGTCCAGTGAGAGTATTCCATAAATGAGAGAAAAAATAATGAACTATATAAATATGAATTAAGGCAAGTTTTCAAAAAATGAAGCTTGCCCAGTTATAATTATGATCCTTAAATTTTTGTATCATTTACCTTTTTCTCACAATTATCTTGAGTTTTTACTGTATTACTTTTAGCTTTTTTCTTAGTATCCTTAATTTTATTTTTTACTTTTGCTTCATCCCATTTTTCTCTCCCCTTTTCTATAGCATCATTATATTTATCTTTAACCGCATTTTTAAATTTTTTATATTAGTATTTCCTTTGTTTAAAGCATTATTTAACTCCTTTCAAGGAATAGCACACAAACCGCTTGCTGATAGGCATGTAAAGCAAATAACACCTAAAGCTATAAGAATTAAATTTAGTTTTTTCATAAGGCCTCCCTTAATGCCTTTATTTCGAGATTGCATCCATAACTTTAAAATTATACGCTTTTAAAGCACTTCTTATACATCCGCGTACTTTATAAAATCCCTCGTACTAAGTAGAGAAGCATATTACAGAGGGTTGGCTATGCAGACTAAGTATTATAAAGGTATATTATTTACTGTTTGCCTGTAATTTAAGCCTGCAATCGAGCCCTTAAATATAACAAACTTTCAAAAACAGATCCAAACCATCTTAAAAGCACGCAGTTATTGTCAATGAAGGCATATCTTTTTAAAGGAGTCTAAATTTTAACAGCTATGGGGATGTTAATATAAACAGGCGAGAACAGCTGACAATAAGATATGAGCAGAAATTTAAAAGAGATTCTATACAAATAATTATTTAAAAAAATAGCCACACACTTTTTCTTGCCCCGTTACTTCCCAAATGTCGCTTCCAAAAGAAATTAAATTCTAAATAACAACAGCTTTTCAAAAAAAGTATGACAATTACTTTTAAGCAAAAGTTTGTATTCTACTGTAAATACAGAGCTAAAAAATCATTGGGTCACTGTTTTGCTCTTATCGTAACGCTTACTTAGCCATATAATTAGTAGAATAGATATTCCAGCTATAATCAATTCTAAGGGATGTTCATCTAAGAAGCAGAGAATACAAGACCAGTAGGGGCCGAAAAAATAACCAATCGCAAGAAAAACTGTAGCCCATAAAAAAGCCCCGCTATACGCAAAAAGAGCAAAGCTTGTATAAGTGAGTTCTGTCATCCCCGCGAGAACGCCAGTAAGATGCCTCACTCCCGGGATAAAATATCCAAATGTAAGAGTCCATTTCCCAAGATATTCATACCAATCATGTGCTTTCTTTAAGCGCGCTTCATTGATACCAATCCACTTACCATACTTTTTAATAATAAAATGACCTGCTGTTTTTCCTAACATATAGCTTAAGGTAATGCCACACATAGAACCTAGATACGCTGCCATAAGAGTAGGAATTGTATACAAATGCCCTTGATGAATCATAACCCCTGAGATAACCATAAGCGTTTCATCAGGAATCGGAAGAGCAACAATTCCAAGTGCTAGCAAGAAGAAAAGAGCCATGCTTCCATATTGTAATAACCATAGAGAAAAGGTATCGTTTAAATATTCCATAAGCTTGCAATGGTGGTGTGTATTGTGTATGGGATATCAGCTTAGCTAAAATTAACTTTTTTACCAAAGTGTAATGCTAAATAGACCTATAAAAAGCAAAATTAAGGCCTCCTGGGGAGAAAAACAAATTTTTTTCCTCTCTTTTTTATATATAAGTAGAAGCTTTAAAACTTAACTTTTAAGCTATCTTAAAGAGTGAAGAGACAATTATCTTGCTTTCTTTATTATAAGTAGCTTATGAATGTAAGCTAGTTACTGCTCTCTAAAAGAAGAAACAATTGCTACACTATAACATTTATTTTAAATAAAAATATTATAAAGGAGTAAACCTATGCTGATAACTATTGGTATTATTATCACGGTTCTTGCTGTTGTAGCGCTCTCGTTAATAGGAATTTATAATAGACTCATAGAAACGCGCAATCAGGTGAAAAATGCCTGGAGCCAAATCGATGTCCAACTACAGCGTCGCTATGATTTAATACCCAATTTAGTAGAGACAGTAAAAGGCTATATGGAATATGAAAAGTCGACCTTAGAAGCTGTTATCGAAGCCAGGAGCCAGGCAGCTGCAATAAGAGAACAAATAAAAAAAACTGGATTACCGTCCCACCAAGCCATCAAAGAATTAATGAGCACTGAGGCCAGCCTTAAAGCAGGTCTAGGAAACATTTATGCTTTGGCAGAAAATTATCCTCAACTTAAAGCTAGCAACACCATGCATAACCTACAAGAAGAACTGAGTACAACAGAAAATAAAGTTGCTTTTGCTAGGCAAGCTTATAACGATCAGGTATTAGCTTATAATAATATTCAGCAAAAGTTTCCCGCAGCTCTTATCGCTAAATCTTTAGGTCACCAGCCTGCTGAGCTATATGAAGCAGAGTCTGAAGAATCTAAAAAAGCTGTAAAGGTTTCTTTTTCTTCGTAGACAAGAAAAATTAAATTTACTTTAAGTTTGCCAATCTATGCTAAAAGCAAATAAAGGATGAGGATGTAGTTTTTATGGCTATAAACTTTTGGGAAGCTCAGAAAAAAGCGCGTTCAAAAACAAGACTATATTTAGGTCTTTTTTTAGCGCTCACGCTTTTAATTTCCGTATTAGTTGAATATATGATGCGCAATTTAGCTAAAGATAGTTATCATCCTCCCCTCCCTTTACTCGGTTTGGCCTTCTTAATTATCACTTGTGGTATCGCCTTGTTAGAATATAGCCATTATAAGTCACAGGGAGGCGCCTACGTAGCTCGCTCCTTAGGGGCTCGGCTTATAGATGGCCCCGCAAGTAATCTGAAAGAACAACAGCTGTTAAATATTGTGCAAGAAATAGCTCTAGCTTCTTCGTTGCCTGTCCCCCCTGTATACCTAGTGCCCACAGACGCTATCAATGCTTTTACAGCAGGCTTAACACCGGGAGATGCAGTCATCGCTGTTACCAAAGGATCACTAGATAAACTTAATCGAGAAGAACTACAAGGGGTCATTGCGCATGAATTTGGCCATATTTATAATGGTGATATAAAGATTAGCATGCGCCTTGCTGCTATGATAATGGGCTTCTTTTATGCTTTATATATTGGAATGCGAATCCTTCAATTTGCTTCTCACTCTAAAGAAAGAAGAAAAAAAAAAGAAAATAGTCCGGTAATTATTGCAGCCCTTATTATATTTTTGGCAGGAGCTTTAACCTGGATTATGGGCTCTATTTTAAAAGCAGCGGTAAGCCGTGAGCGTGAATATTTAGCAGATGCTTGTGCTGTACAATTTGCAAGGAATTCCGCGGGTATTATTCAAGCCCTTATAAAAATTGAAAAAGCAGCGGATGAAGATATGCCTTTAAAAGGAATGGCTTATTCTCACCTATATTTTAATGATAGAATCAGCTTGACCAATCTATTCTCTACTCATCCCCCTATAAGAAAAAGAATAGTGGCCCTTGAAGGAGGAGAATATATGCCTATAGAATGGCGCCAAGATAAAATTCTACAGCATTAAAATTTATAGAAGATAAACTTTATTAAAATGGCTTTTTTTAGAAGCTCCCCCGCTTATTAAGTAAATTCTTGCTTCTCTTGTTACTTGCGGGGCATCATTTAAAGCAGCCAAATGTTCCCTTAAACGTAGGGAAATTGGTATTCTTTAAATTTATCCCCTTTTTTCTAAACTTTCTCTACTTACAATTTTTTTCTATCAAATAATCTACTGAAGCTCTACCCGGGCCAAAAGCAAAAACAACCAGACTCGCACACAAATAAATAAATGCAAGCTGGGTAAGAAGCTGCTCAGGTGCACTATAAGCATTTAACAAAGCATCATAATGAGCAGTGTAAAGAGCAACAAGCATTACTATAGACAGAGCAAAAGCTGCTAATCTTGCTCCTAACCCTAATAATAGGCAAGCTCCTCCCACTAATTCAATTAGACTAGCAGCGTAAGCATTGAAGAGAGGATAAAAGATACCTAAGCTAGCAAAAGCCTCAGCAGTACCATAGATGTTTTGAAGTTTCCCTAGCCCAGACCAAAAAAATGACCAGCCAAAATATATACGTAGGGCTAGCAAAAATAACGACTGCGAAGTAGCCGCAGCTTTATTAAATTTTAAATAAAAATCTTTTAAAAATAAATTTTTCATCATTAACTCGCGGTAAAAGGTTATTTGTTTTGCCATGCATGGCGTCTTACTGTTTGCTCAAAATAGCTAACAAAATCTGTTGCTTATAACTACTCCAAAAAAATAATGATTTTACCGAATATCGAGATAAATTAAAGAAGATAATAGCATTTTTATTAACTTTTGTGCCCAGCCCTTAATTTCTTCTCACTTTAATCCTACTCCCCTATAGAAAAAGGAAGCCTACAAATTAAGAGGAGACTTTTATTTCTAAGGCTAGAAAAAATTTCTTTTTCATGCTTTTCTTCCCAAAGAAACTTTAAGTTGTATCTTCCCTCGCCTATAAGACTACTACATGCAACACCATTTTGCACTCTCTATCCTAGGAACTTTTGTCTATAACAGGGCGCATTTCTTAAGGGGAACTCCCTCTAAAATAATCTTTTTAGAAAAAAATTGAAGTAAATTTAAAAGCCTGCTTTATTAAGACAAATTAACAGTTAAAGGCAAAATTTTTATGCGTCCCTCCAAAATTATAGATCGAATCAGCCTTGCTATAGCGATAGCAGCGCTATTTTTTAGTTTTATTCTTTTCTATCGCGAGACATTCGAGGCAAAGCAAAGTTTTGCAGCAGCTATTATGTTAGCAGCGCTTGTTTGGTTATCCTATATCATGCTACGTTGTCTATTATTAGCCTTAAAAAAGTAGGTCTAAAAAATGTTAAAGTCATTCATTAGCTGCACTTTCCTCTTGTGCAATTCTTTATCCCTATTGGCAATAGAAACTTCATGCACCTTTGACATAGCGTCGAAAACATACTTAAACATTGAGCCCACTCAGCCTCAGCAACACTTAATAGTGCATAATTATAGCTTGAAAAACATTTCTTCGGAAGTTATCTCCGATCTATTTTTGTCCGTTAATATGGATAGAGAAGAACAAAAACAGATAGGAATACAACAGCTTGAAAAAAAAGAAAGTTTGTGGGGATGGTGGCAAAAGCACCAGTTAAAGATAGCAGAAAATGAAGCTTACTCTTCTTTATTGGGGTGCAGTATAAACTTGCCGTCTAGAAAGGTGCCCTCTAATACGCGTCATTTACAAGAATTTTACTTTGATAATCAATGGCATCTTATAGACCAAGAGCGCCAATTAGGCTATCTTGCCTTAGACAATCATACGCTTGCAGGTTATGAAGAGGTGGCAGATGACCCTTTTTTAGTACTAAGAACAAAAGCTTCGGATCTTGAAAGCTCGTTTGATTTCTCAACATCAAGTAGGAATTTTGCTCATTTAGATATCTTTCCTAAAGAATTTGATGGCTTTGAACCGCAAGATGTTAAGCCGAGCATGCAATGGACAAACAAGTCATCTACTTTATATCCCCAAGAAACGCTTACTTTTTATCCTAATGACTTTGTAGAACAAACTGTAATTTTAGCAGAACGTACTTTATCTTCTTCTATCGTGTATCTTACCTCTGCTTATCCTATCGTCCAGCTTATCAATCATACTCCTGAAGAGATTATACTTGAAAACCAGAAGAAAATTATAGCTCCTCAAAGTACATATGATTTTGAAGTCCCTATATGGACTGTAGAGATAAGAGCCAAGGACCCTACCGGAACCCTTACGCTTGTGGGGCAAAATTGCGAAAAACATCTATGGACTCTTGGATCAAATGTAGTGGACATAGGAACAAAGAAAGATGTGGGCACCACCTTGCTAACCGTCCGTTATGATTTAGAATTGAAGAAAAGTCCCAATGTTTGCATTGTCAACTCTAGCGCGCACTTTGATCATACCTCTCCTTACTTTGATTTATCTTCGCTTAGTAGCCCCACGGAAAAAATATGGTGGCAAATATCTACGGATGCCAATTTTGATTATCTTATTCCTAACTTTCAAGGCATAGAGGATTTTAAAAATAGAGTGATTGTTGATAAGCTAACTGAGACTTTTTTTAACTCCCACACAAACTACTATTTTCGTGTTAAAACTTTACAAGATAGCTGTTGGAGCGAATGGTCGACACCCTTTAAATTTACTGTGGATAAGCCTAAACCTATTGCTCATCCCCTGTTTAAAAAGACAGGTGAAAAAGAATATGAGATTAGTTGGGAACCCTCCGAATTTTCAGATACGCAATATCATATTTTTGCCTCCAATGCATTAGATTTCATCCCCTCTCTCTACACGCACCAGCAGTTTAATTGGCTGGATCATGATCAACAGTTATTTGATGAAGTCAATAATTGGATAATCTCTACATCCAAGTGTTCCATAAAAATTGGGTCCGATTATGCCTTTTATCGCATTATCGCCGAAAGAGAAGGACAATACTCTACACCTTCACCTCTTATTCGGGTGTATGATTATGAATTAACTATTCCCCGTACCGTACTTCAAATCCCAAGCTATTCATTACAAGAAGAAGCTAGAAGAATAGAGTTTCCGCCCCCCTATGTCCATCTAGCAGTGCCTTTTCATCCGCCTATTTTCAAAAGTGCAAATGCTCCTTCCCTCTATCCTAACTATTATGTCCAACCTTCTCATATAGAGCCAAGCATTTGGCTACATTTACAACCTTTTTTCTTACCTGAGAATCACCCAATTAAGCCTCGACTAGATCGTCTCTTTAGTAAGCGGGTGACTCAAAATAAAGAGACCTTGCAAAAGGCAGGATTCATGCAGCCCACTCCTATGCGTTTTAGTAAAACCATTGTAACAAGAAATAAGAATATTCCTGGTTTCATCTTTAAATTTTTTGGAGATGATCAAATGGAAATTAATGATTGGCAGCGTTGTTATGCCCGTGTCACAGGCGCTATTTCTATCCAAGAGGCGTTGAATCGGCACCATATTAATCACCTCTTTGTAGTTCCAACTAAATGGATATACCCTTTACCGGAGGCTCCCTATCCTTCAAAACAAACTAATCTACAAAGAAAAAATTTTATCGTTATAGAAAACGAAATTGATATTTACTCTGGAAAAGAAAATAATAAAATGTGGAAAAGTCCTATAATTAATCAACATACTCTTTCTTGGATTTATATCCTCCTTCAGGAGCTAGGACTTAATGACTCCCCTTATAATTTTAACATGCCTATCACTAAAGATAATAGAATTGCTTTTGTGGATACTGAACATCATCATAAATGGCCTGTACCTTTAAAAAAGCTTTGGCAGTTTTTGTCTCCCCCGAGGAGAGATTTTTGGAATCACTTATGTGAGGAAAAAAACTTATAAAAAGCTTTTTCTTCTGTATTTGCCTAAAAAATTTATGTTTTTAAAATTGTTAATTCTCTCAACTCCTCCTCAAATATCTATCTGTCTATCCTTCTGTCTTTTATGAAATAACGCGCAAAAATTACTTTCTCTTAAAAATATTTATCTGTAATAAATAAATTTATAGTCGCTATAAGAAATTTGTTTACATATTTTTTTACAAGGTTGATTTTATGAATCCTTTATCATCTCCGTGTTCAACGAGCTCATCTATCCAGCCTTCCACGCCAGAAGCTCATTCCTCCAATCTCTCACCTATTTCTTCTATTTCGGCCAGTGGACGCGATGCTATTAATCAAAAAATAATCAATTTGGTTAGAGAATTTAACGAATTAAATATGGAAAATAAAAGGTTAAATAAAAAATATTGTGATTTAGAACAGGAAAAAGAAAATTATAGATCAAAAAATGAAAAATTAGAGAATAAATATAAAACCCTTAAAATAGTAAATGATAAATATAAGACACAAAACGCCCAGTTAAGCCAAGAATGTACCACTATTAATACACTTTATCATTTGCTTTTATCCTCACCCGTTACAAATAGATTTAAAAAAGAGCATGAGACCTCCGGCGGAGACTTATTATTGCATTTTAGTAACAAAATTAGTACCTTATGCAATAGAATTGAACTAGAAGAAATTGGAAATAAAGAATTAAGCTTATCTAGCCAACAAGAAAAATTGAATATTTATATCAACACTTTCAACGAAATTAAAAAAGAGATCATCGAAAGCCTTCTTATGGACACCTTGATAGACATGAATACTAGAAACGAAAAAGAACCTATCCGCGATATAGATAGAAATGTATACATTGATAAATTTAACTTTATGTTAAAGAATTTTCGTAAAATGGGCAAACTTCTTCAAAGCTTAACGGTAAAGTTATATCCCCATGACCCCAGATTGCAAGCTTTAACGCGTTTTTATTATTGGGGCTCTGCTGAGCCTCAGGTCATCTACCTAGCTCCAGGCGATACTGAAAAAGAAATATTTGAAGCTTCAAGCTCTATTACTGAAAGGCCTATCCGTTGGAGCTTCCAAGAAGTTGATACGCCGGAAAATCTTATAAAAAAGAAAGAAAATAGCAACCACTCCTTTTCACAGCCTTTATAAGACAAAGACTTAAGTAAAAATACTTCTAGCAAATGCTTCCAAAAATAAAACCTGAATTGTTTTCGTTATCATCTAGCTTAGTAAATTACTTTTACACTGCTTTTTCCTCAGCTTTATAGTAATATCCCCATACGCCTTTGATAAGCTTGCTTAAAAGCCCATAAATAGCCACGCCCACAATCACTCCTATTCCTGCGTAGATAGCTCCTTCAGAGGTAAAGGAAATGCCTATTTTATAAGATTGCCATGTTAATTTGGCAATTTTCCAATCACCATACTCTATAAATAAAAAAGGCTTAAAATAGATAGAAGCTTGCTGCAATGCTTGAAAGCTGTCATTGAGTGTATAGTAACGTTCAAGCATATTATTCATTAAAGTACCTTGCAGCTGGAAATCCGCATCTGTGCTATTCAAGAATTTAGCAATATACTGCTGTAAAGATTTTCCTGTAACCGAAGCGGCGCTTTGCATTGCCTGCAGCTGAATTTTCAATTCTTCAACATGCCCTAATAAATTCTGTTGGTATTGTTGGATAAATAAAGGAAATTGAGAAAAAGCTAAAGCACCCATGACAGCAAACAATCGATCGATTAGACCTACTAAGCCCTTAAGCACTAATGATCCCCTGGATAATAAGGCTCTACATGGACGGTGACATCCCTGACCGCCGGCCAAGCTTTTTGAATCTCAGCACGCACATTTTGAGTAATTTGATGAGCTAACGTTACAGACATATGAGGATCGACTTCAATATCAATATTAATATGAGCATCCGGCCCATACTGTTGAATGCGTATTTTTTCTGTTTCTTTCACTCCTTTCACGCTTAAGGCAGCAAACCTTACCTTATCAAAATATTCTTTAGCAGGAATTTTATCAATGAGCTGATAAAGATTATTTTTTGCTGCATATACTCCTATACCTATCATAAAGCCTGCGATAGCTTGAGCTCCTAAATGATCAGTTAAAGCACTTAAAGCAGGATAATAACTTCCTAAAATTAAGGCCAGGGCTGCTATAGCACTCGTGATGCCATCCAAACGATAATGCAAGGCATCAGCGGCTAAAGCAGGACTGTTTTGCTTTTTAGCTGTATTTATCACCAATCGATAGCAAATTTCCAATAAAACAACAGCCAGGGCAGGAATTATCCATGCATGAGCTGTTACAGCCTGTAACTCGTTGTTATCTACAAAAAGGTGAAAAAACTGTTGAAAGAAGGCCAACAAGCCAATAAAGACTATGACTATGCCAATTTGCATTCCTACCAAAGGCTCGAAGCGCCCATGTCCAAAGGGATGGTTCTTATCTGGAGGTCGCTCAGCAAATTTTATAAAATAAATTAAAGAAATACTAAAAAAAACATCTACAAAACTTGAGATAGCATCAAGTGTTAAAGCAGAACTGCCAAAAGCCCATGCTCCCATGCTTTCAGCCCAGATAATAAGTAAACGTATATAAACCCCTCTTTTAGCAGAAAGGATAAGCTGACGATTACGCTCGCGACGAGCTATGGATACATAGGAAGGAAGTTTAACAGGATCAGGATAATGGCTCATAAACTTAAAATATAAAGAATGGAGGATAAACGATAAAGAATTATATTCCTTCTCTCTGCAATGGGATTATCAAAAGTACTTCTCGCCCCTAAAGGCGGATAAATTAGCTTACTAACGCTGATTATCGGATGAGATAATAGGCTAAAGCCTTTCAAATCATCTCCTAAGCTGTAAGCTAACTCATTAACTTTTGTTTTTCCGCGCAAGTCAATTGCATGGCAGGGCTTACTAGATTTGTAAGCATAGATTGCTCTTGGGCTGATTAGATTGTCAAGATAAAGCTTTTTATATTTACTTATTTAAGACTACTTCATCTGCTAACATGCCAGATAAATGAAGAGAGGGTATGCTGTTTATTTTTTATTTAGCCTAATTTCTGAAATGCTTTATTACAATTTACTCCCTTTACAGAAATAGTTTTAAGCGCTACTATAATATAAAGTAATATTTAATCGTAAGCCTTTAAAATGGAGCCATTTAAATGGTTAATCATGATTCCTCTCCCCCCTCTTTACTCCGAAAGAGCTTTACTATCATTTGGCGGACTTTAATCACGACTCTCTTAGCCGTTTTAATGGGTATAATTTTTTTACCCTCTATTCTTTCCACCAAGTGGGGGAATAAAGAGCTAGAAAGACTAATCAATTCCCAGATTGCAGGAAAAATAACTTTCCAACATTTAACGCTTAGCTGGTTTGGGGAGCAAACATTAACACATACTTTCCTTTTCAATAAGGAAGAGCAAAAAATTGGGTCATTAGATAGAGCTGTTGCAAAAACTCCTCTTTGGAAGCTACTTTATAATCAGGGAAAAAATGGAAATTTCGAGTTTAGTGGGCTTAATGCAGAAATTATTCAATATCCTGAAGGCCATACAAACATTCATTATGCCCTGCAAGCTAAGAATTCCCCTAACATATCCTTCAAGAAACAATCATCAGCAATTTCATTGAAAGACATGTCCCTATCTACTTCACTTGAAAAAGATAAAGATAATTATATTTATATAAGGGGACATACTGTTAGAGACCAGCAAGAGGGTTTTTTTAATCTCCAAACTTCAATAAATCATCAGAAAAACAGCTCTAAATTTGCTATTTCCCAGCCTTTCAATTCTCAGCCTATAGAAGCTATTCAATTGCACCTCGAGGCAAGAGACTTCCCCGTGGGTGTATTGGATGAAACAATAACCCTTTTAGATCCTCGCTATCGTGGCCTATTAACGGCCTTGTTAGGAGAAACATTAAACTTGCAACTTCACCAATCTAGCAATCCAGAGGGAATTGCTTTGAAGTTAGATATTAAATCACCTTGGGTGCAAGGCATGATAAGTGGCTTATTAAAAGATGATCGCATCCTTGTAAAAGAATCGGATTCTATTGAAATTAATTTACAGCCTCATTTTGTAAATCTTATTAACCAGTTCGTTTCTGAGCATCATAAATTTCAGCTCAAACACGCTACTAAAGGACATTTTAATCTAAATGCCATGGAATTGGTGGTTGCTTCTGGAAAAAAAAGTAAGAACTACATTGATGTTATCAATTCCTATATGCAAGCAAAGTTAGTAATCGATCAAGCTGATCTGTCGTTCTCACAACCAATAGGAAATATTTCTTTGAAAAAATTTAATCTGATGCTTGATGCATTAGATAAAAGCAGTAAAATCATCCTTAACATTAATAGCCAAATTCTAAGAAATCATTCTCTTACTCAGATGAATTTCAAGGGTCAGCTAAATAAGATTTTTAAGCCTAAAATTGCTAGCTTGTTAAAAAATGCAGAAATGTCATTGGATCTTAAAGGGCTTCCGCTTTTACTTGTGGAAGAGATGAGTAGTCATCGTCATTTACTTGTAGACACTTTAGGTCAGACTTTTGATGCGCAAATTAATTTTTCTTATAAAGACTTCCCTCTTCTTGCTCTTAAATTTACTTCTGACACCCTTGACATGGATACTATCTACTTAAACTTCTCACCTCATCTAACCTTAATGGAGCCTACCAGGATTAATTATCAACTTTCCTCTTCATTATTAAATAAATGGGGCCTTCATAAGTATTCTATAAAATCTCAAGGCTTGGTACCCATAGAAGTTATCCTAAAAAAAATAGAAATACCTACGCTTGATATTGAAGGATTGAGAAAAGCAACTCTTGCTGCTCAGATCAGTATCCCGCAAATTAATCTTATTAGCTTTAACAATGAAGGGCTGCTTGAAGTTACCCACGTTCAGGGAGAACTGGAAGGAAAGCTGTTAGGGAGAAGTAGAACAACTTTTACAGCTAAATTGGCTCCTGCCCCTAATAATCTGTCTTTAAAGCATTTGCTGGGTACGGAGGCTGATCTGCAATTAATTGCTGACATAGAAAATAAGCCTGCAGGAGTAATGATAGAAGAACTTAAAGCAGAAATTAACAGTTCTTTAGGGCAAGCCCAATTTAGCGGACGCTTAGAAAATTTTGAAAAACTTTTTCTTACTTCCCCTGCTACGATTAGCTACACCTTGACACCTAAGGCTCTAAAGGCTTTAAGCCTTAACACTACCTCCCTAAAGGAGCCTTCAAAAATTTATATAAGCATGGAGGTAGACAAAAAGGGCATCAACTTCCTGGACTTAACATCTTCAAATTTTAAAGGTTTTATCAAAATTGATCAGCTCAAACTGTCCGAAAATGCAGGCGCTCTTCACCATTTGTCCCTACCGTGGGAAGTTAAGGAGGTTGATAATAGCATTCACCTGCAAATCGAAGGTCTAACTAACTTATATGGTGCCCACGAGGAGGGCTCGATAAATGGCTTAATCCGCCTAAGTAACTGGGGAGAGGGAGGCCAATTAAATTTTTCTAAAATGCAGCTACAAAGCAAGCTTAAACTTGTTAACTTTCCTGTCATTCTTCTAGAAAAAATTAGTGGATATCAGGATTTGAGCATCCTTATAGGAAAATCGTTTAATATGGATGCTTTGATTGATCTCTCCAAATTTAATCAGCCAGAAGGCCATATGCAGTTAGCATGGAGTGGCAAAGGAACTAAAGGACAAGGAGATTTCAAAATTCAAGAGGGAATGATTATAGCTGAGAGCAGCTCCCCATGTACCGCTCAATTTACCTTAACTCCCGAGCGCTTTCAGATCATTCGGCAACGCATGCTAAATCCAAATAAAAGATCACCACACGTTATTTTAACCGATTCCTCCACAATTTTATTGGATATAAATTCCCTTGCCTTTCCCTTGCAGGCTAACGATCATCCTCATTGGTTAAACGCAAGTATCAATTCTCACATCTACGTGGATCATCTAAATATTGACGATAAAAGCACTCCTAGCCATGTCTGGATTAAAAACATTCAAGGAAAAGTTAAAAGCCAGCAGCTAGCCCAAAGCATTGCTTTTTCTTTGAAAGGAGAACATGGCGTGGTATCCGATCATTCCTCTCTTCCCTTTTCAGTCATGGGTCAAATGACTCATTTATTTACCCCCTCTGGTAAGTTAAACACGGATAATTTAACCATGTCGCTTAAGGCTCAATGTAAGCAGTTTCCTGTCAAAGCTTTAACTCAATTTGCAAGTGTAGGAAATCTTTTACCTCAACGCATTTCGGCCATTTTAGGCGATGAGGTAAACGCTGATGTACGTATCGAGATTGATCGTTTACATGGGCCCATCATTGCTAATTTAAATGGAAAAAGAGGAAGCATTGCTTTAGATGCAACCTTAAAAAAGGGTATTTTAACCCTTAACCAAGATTTTCACACCCAGGTAGCTCTCACCCCCGAATTAGGTAAATATATATTAGAAGATATTTTTCCTTTAACTAAAGGATTAATTGGGTCGGATAATCCTCTTAATATTAATATTAAGGCAGCAGGATTTAGCTTACCCATCAAAAACTTCGATATTAAAGCGGTTAAAGTAGGCTCTGCCTCTTTAGAACTTGGAAAAGTACGTTTTAAGAAAGAGGGGCAATTAGGTTCTATTCTAAGTCTGTTTAACACGACTAAAAGCGATAATATCTGCGTGTGGTTTACACCTTTATACATAAATATGCAGGCAGGGAAGATGCTGTTCCAGCGTATGGATATGTTAATTATGAATACATACCCTATCGCTACCTGGGGAAGTGTAAATCTGGATAAGCACCGCGTGGATATGACAATTGGCCTGACGGCTCAATCTTTAATTAACGGCTTTAACATCACCGGTTTGAAAGAAGATTACATGTTACACATCCCTTTTAAAGGCAAAATTAACCATGCTTCTATCGATACAAAAAGAGCAACAGCAAAGATTGCGGCTTTAGTAGCTGCTAATCGAGGACCTGAAGGAAGGTTAATTGGCACTGCGCTGCATATTGCTGCAGGTGGCTTAAAAGAGGAAAAAGCTCCTGCTCCTACGACTCATCCTCTTCCATGGACTACAGCAAATGGAACGCTGAGTTCGGACGAGACATTACCCCCTAATTCCAGTTCTTCTAGCCATCCTTTGCATAAGGTAGAAGAAAAAGCTTCGTCTTTGTTGCGTAATTTATTGCCCTTTTAGGTTAAAGTACCTTTAAAAAAATGTACGCAAAAATATTTATAATTTCTTTTCTCTCCCAAACCGTAATTCTTGACCACCTTTTAGAATAATAGAATTTTTGGTAAGGGGGCGCTAAGCATCTAAGAATGATTGTATGGCGTTCTCTCAAATTTATAAGGGGATATTTTAAAATTCCTCTTTTACTTTCTCAACGCCATCAATCTAATCATCGATAGATGTAATAGCTCAGACGTATAGATCTTACAAAAAGAGTCATCAATAAAATATTAAGTCCTTTTGGCATGCTAGATTTGCTATTGTAAAGCCATGAATGCAGATAACCCACATGCCCTACCATCTATTTCCGGTAAAGAGTTTAGTTCTTTTCCAGCTTCCATTCACATTTGACCTATCCAAAAACCTGTTAAACTAAACGTAAAAAATCCTGGCCATTATCCTTTCAAGGGCACTATATCCTCTAAAGTCTTTCTTGCCTGGCTTCAGCAGCCCTGTTTGATATTAGATTTGATTGGTAAGTCCTGAAGAGCCCTCAATTTGGCTGAGGCTATCTAATCGCCTCCGCCATATAGCAACTTCTGTGGGTAGCTTTTCTTTTAATTCTTCGTAGTTAAGCTTTATTGTTTGTTCGGAGGAATAAATTGTTCTTTTATCAGAAATTTGAAATTGCTGGCTCTTAACTGAAAAACTGCTCTCAGTAAAAAAACAAATTTTAGCAATTAAAGGAAATGCTTGAATGTTCATTTTCAATAAAGCATTTTTATCGATTTCTTTCAAAGCAGCGGCAGCAGACATTTTGGCATCTCGGTCGCCCTTCTCTAGAATTTGGATGAGATCATCTAGCACTCCTTTGGAGAGCTCGCCTCCCTGCTGTACCACTGTGCCTAGGGCACTGATAGCAAAACTTTTGGCACTGTAGTCGCCCTCTAGGAGAATTTGGAAGAGAGCATCTACAACCCTCTTAGTAAGCTTACATTCATACTTTGTCCCTGCTCCTAAGGTCCTGGCAATAAACATTTGCGCCTCAAAATCAACCTCCTGCTCTTGGAAAATTTGGATAAAAGAGTCTAGTGCTTTTTTAGGGAGCTTTCCTCTTCGCTGTGCCACTATTCCTAGGACGTGGGCAGCAGAACTTATGGCAGCAGAATCGCCTTTTTTAAGGATCAGGATGAGAGCATTTATCGCTTTTTTAGGAAGCTTGCTTCCTTGCCATGCCACTGCTCCTAAAACGTGGGCAGCAGAATTTATGGCGACAGAATCGTCCTCGTTGAGGATTCGGCTGAGAGCATCTAGTACTTCTTTCGGAAGCTCGCCTCCTTGATGTACCACTTTTTCTAGAACGTGGGCAGCAGAATTTATAGCGGCAGAATCGCCTTCTTTGAGAATTCGGCTGAGAGCATC
The DNA here is from genome assembly GCF_018342455.1 of Neochlamydia sp. AcF95. NCBI lineage: Bacteria > Pseudomonadati > Chlamydiota > Chlamydiia > Parachlamydiales > Parachlamydiaceae > Neochlamydia > Neochlamydia sp. AcF95. The sequence goes on from NZ_JAEMUC010000002.1 coordinate 16,914, forward strand.
TAGTGTTTCTTCAGCAAGCTCGCCTCCTTGGTGTGTCACTTTTCTTAGAGCTTCAACAGCAGACGTTTTAGTATATAAATCGCCTTTTGTGAGAATTTGGATGAGAGCATCTATCGCTTTTTTAGGAAGCTTGCCTCTTTGCTCTGCCACTACTCCTAGAACATAGGCAGCAGAACTTATGGCAGCAGAATCGCCTTGGTGAAAAATCAGGATAAGAGCATCTATAGCTTCTGCAGAAAGCTCGCCTCCATGCTCTACTACTTTTCTTAGTGCATCACTAGCCAACGTTTTAGCATATGAATCGCCTTTATGAAGAATTTGGATGAGAGCATCTATAGCTTCTGCAGAAAGCTCACCTTCATGCTTTACCACTTCTTTTAGAGCCCAGCAAGCAGACCTTTTGGCATCAGTATCGCCTTCTTTGAGGATTTGGCTGAGAGCACTCAGTAACTCCTTAGCAAGCTCGCCTTCTTGCTGCGCGACTTTTCTTAGAGCCCAACAAGCAGACATCTTGACAGCAGAGTCACCTTTTCTGAAAAGTTGAATGAGAGCACTTATCGCTTCTGTAGGAAGCTCGCCTCCATGCTCCACCACTTCCCTTAAAGCATTACTAGCAGACATTTTGGCATCACGCTCGCCATGCTTGAGAAGTTGGGTGAAAGCATTTATTGCTTCTCCAGGAAGCTCGCCTCCATGCTGTGCAATTTCTATTAGAGCCATATCAGCAAACAATTTATGATGTAAATCGCCTTCCTGGAGAATTTGGATGAGGGCATCTAGTGCTTTCTTGAGAAGCCCGCCTCCAAATTTTACATCTTTTCCTAGTCCTTCGATAGCAGACATTTTGGTATCACAATCGCCTTCTTTGAGAATTCGGCTGAGAGCATCTAGCGCTTTTTTAGAAAGCTCACCTTCATGCTGTGAAACTGCTCCTAGGACACCTGCAGCAGACCTTATGGCATCACGATCGTCTCCATGGAGAAGTTGGATGAAAACATTTATTGCTTCTTCATTAAGCTCACCTTTATGATTTACCGCTGCGCATAGAACATAGGTAGCGTAAACTTTGGCATCACGATCGTCTTCCTGGAGAAGTTGGGTGAGAGCTTTTACCGCTTCTCTAGGAAGCTTGCCTCCTTGCTCTACCTCATCTCTTAGAGTCTTAATAGCAGACATTTTTACATCATAATCGCGTTCTTGTAGAAGTTGGGTGAGAGCATCTAGTGCTTCTTCTGGAAGCCTATCTCCTTGCTGTGCCCCTGCTCTTAGAACATAGATAGCGGTATCTTTGGTATCACGATCGCCTTCTTGGAGATCTATGATGAGAGCATTTAGCGATCCCTTAGCAAGCTTGGCTCCTTCTTGTATCACTTCTCTTAAAGCCCTACTAGCAGATACTTTGGCAGCACGATCGCCCTCCTTAATAATTTGAATGAGAGCCTCTACTGCTTTCTTAGCAACCTCGCCTCCTTGTCCTGCCACTTTTTTTAAAAGATAGATAGCGTCTTTAGCACCATAATATTTAACGTGGTCCTTAACAACCCCAGCAATAAATCTCACTATTTCTGGAACTAACCTTTGTCCTGCCCTAATGAGGTTTTCCACGTTCGCTAGCGTATTTTCCGTGGCCTGTGGGTCGGATAATAATCTTTCGATAGTATAAGTTATTTTAGGATGAGTAAGAAGATTTTTATTTCTAAGCAACATTTCAAAGTTTAAGCCTGATAAGGAGAAATGTGTAATATAGTCTTTCACAAGCTCAACGAAGCCTTCGTATTGCCTTACCTGAGCAGGATTTTGGCACTCTTCAAAACAATTTGCAATTAAATTGAGCTCACTTCTGGCAGCTAGATCGCGAGGATCAGCAAAAAGATCATCAAAAAAAGATTGTAGCGGGTTTGAATCTAAATAACGTCGATTACGTGAAGTAGACAAAGAAAGATAGCCGGCAATCATGCGCATAACTAAATTATAACGAGGCTCAAACTTATAATTATGCACAAAATCCTGGCATGCTTGTCGATTTTCTCCTCGTAGATATTGATTGGCAACTTTTGAAGCGGTTAAAAATTCTTGAAAAGTTAAGTGAATAAAGTACCCTTTTTCTTCTGGAATGCGAAGCAGCCCACAATCTATAAGCTCGTTGGCTGTGATTTCTTTACCTCTAAAGTGATCAATTTCTTCCTCCTCCAAATAAAGGGTATTTGTTTTCATGGCAAAATTAGCCATTTCTTCAAAAGCTATGGCTATTTTGGCTACTTCTTGATTATAACGCAGGTTTTTCTCTGCAAGAATTTTCTCCTTGGTTTGATTGGATTTGCCTTGATCAATTCTCCTCAAAAGAAACCATTTATACATCCAATTAACAATCCGTTCGTAAATAGCCGTCATCGTAATGGATTGAGTAGAATCAAAAACCTCTGGATCTTCGTTAAAGAGGCAGCAAAGAAGAGTCAAGTTGATGGGAATTTGCGCAAGACTTAAGACCTGGGGAGAGCTTTGAAATAAGTGGTAAAGTTTTTGTTTTTTATCTTCTGATTGAACTTGTTTGAAAAATCTATCGATATAACGTTCGACCCCTTCTTTATCAAAGCCTAAAAGCTCTAGCTCACAAGAACGGTTAAAAGAGCAGCTTCCAGGTCTTGAGGTAATTAGAATATGGGGAAATAACTCTTTTAGCTCCTTAAAGGCTGTAGCCAGGCTTGTATTTCCTTGAGCTTCTGCAGAAAGCTCGTCATAACCATCTAAAACAAGAAGAGTTTTTTCTCGCAAAGTGGCATCGTTTATACAAGCCTCAATTGCTTTTGAATCAATTTTGCCTGCATATTCCCTAGCAATAAGATCAGCGGGAGTATACTCTTTATCAGCAGGATATTTCTTTAAAGTAAGGTTTCTTAAAGGAATCCAAAAAAGATAAGAAAAAACGCCTTGCCAAAGCTCTTCTTTTGCCCAGCGATAGGCAATATAGTGGCATAAAGTGCTCTTACCAATTCCTGCCGCGCCTTGAATGTAAATTCTTTTAGCGTTTTCTTTTTCAAGGCTTTTGTGCTCGAAAAGCTTTTCAATTTCAATATTCTCTTTAGACTCATAGATAGTTTCAGAAGTTGGGAGGCGTTCATCTTGTATTTGCTCGGAATGTTTATCAAGTGCTTGATCACGCACTCTTCTTTCTTTGCTTTCAATGATCCCTAAGCGCACATAAATTTCTTCTAAAGGAACTTTAAATTCCCACTCTTGCTCTGCTTTGATCCTAAAAATAGAAAGGGTCTTCTGAGAAAGGTAAAGGCTTTGAAGAGAGTTAATGAAAGTTTGTGGATTTAGGGGTACTTGAGACAAAGGCTGCAATGCATGGTATTGAATAGTAGAGCTAATAAGCAGCCTTGCATTCTGCTCTAAGTGGATTTGACTAGCGTTAGCCTGGACATTAAAATGTCCAGGCGTGGCTTGCAAAGCGTTAAGACTGTGCTCACAACCATCTAACCCATCAGCGGAGCGTGGTTCTGATGGGCTGCTTACTTTGGGTGGCTTCCAAACACCCCCTCGGCTAGCACTTGAGCCGTTTTGTCAGAAGGATTTGCCACCACTGCTGAGTAAGAACGAGCTTCTTGATTCACCTGGCTCACCCTTGCTTTTCCTCCTTCTGCACCCATTACTAAGCTTTTTGCATCTTCGCCTATCTGATGATGTTCATCTATAGCGCTCCCTTCCCGGGTTGTTTCCAAAGGTTCAGGAGGCTGCAGAGGGGCTGGAGCGGAAATAACGGAAACTGAACCTTCTAGCTGTTCTTCCTCATCGGCATCTCGCAACGGGCTCAGCAGATTTTGTCCCCATAAATACCCCTTTTGCTCTAATCTAGAAGCGCAAACCAGGCCGATTAATTTAGCACTAATCGATAAATAAAGCTCTTTCTCCTGTTCAAAATAACGCGTTTTTTCTTCTTCGGTAGAAAGAGCACGTAATTGTTGTATTAATTCAAGTGTTTTTCTAGGTTTTTCAGCATCTAAAATCGTAGGGTTTGATTTAATACGCTGGATAATTTTTGCTTGATCATTTAGAAGAGCTAACTCTTTCCGTTTAAAAGTGCTATAAGCATTGTCTCTTACCTGTTTAGCTTTAAGATAGGTAAATTTGGGCAAATCCTTTCCTTTTTTACCTTGGGCTAAACGTTTTATGATCCCATCATCTAATTCTGCATTGCGTCCACTAAAAATAAGGTTAAAAAGTCGCTGTCCATACTTGGCTGTATAATAAGCGATCTCTTCAGGCAAATAATTTTTATGAGTTAATTCTTTACTATGTAAAAGTTTAAAGCCTACTTGCTGGAGAGCCGAGCCTAATAAAGTTTGTTGCGAGATAGGAAGGTCTGCGGCACCGCTTTGCCCATTAACGACATGATACACAGCGGACCGACACACATAAGCTTCATTAGCAAATGTGCTAGCTAGAATTTGACGAAATTGATGCTCTGTTTGCAGCTGAGCTGTTTTTATAATGTTTTGGCGTAGTGAATCTTTTAACTTACGACAACTTTCTTCCAACATAGCGCAGTTCTTTTGCTTTTTTTCAATGATCTCTTGGATATCTGGATCATCACTGCTATCACCTAATCTTTTTAAGGCGGCCAACTCTTTATCTAATGCTTGCTTTTTTGCCTCTAATTCATCCATTAAAGGCTTTCTTTTACTCTTTAAAGCTAGGATTTGTTCATAGCAATCTGTACATTGTTCTAAATGTTCGACATAGAGTCTGTTAAGGGCCGCAATGATAATATCTTGTGCTCGTACTGGTAAAGGATCTAATTGGCTTAGCTGTTGTATTTTAGCATTAAGGGCTTTTAAATGATGGCCGCGTATGTTTTCTACCCCTTGAAAAATGGTATCATAATCCTGCTGGCAAAGTGAGATGTGAGTTCCTTGGGCCTCATTAGGCAATTCTGCCTCAAGAATTTTACCTAACCTTTTTTTAACAAGATCTTTAAATACTTGCCATTCCTCTTGCTCCAAGCTAGCATGCAGGGAGAATAAACTTGCCGCCATTTCTTGAACATGTTTTTGATATTTATATTCTTTAAATATTTTGGTAAATTCTTCTTCAGAAAAAAGCCTCTCCCCTTGAATTAAGGGATTATTTTCTTCATCGTGAAGAAATTTGGGATAGATTTCTTTATCTTTGGCTATGGTATCTGTATAAGCATTAGAATCTCGTTGGGAAGCAGAGGTCATCTTAAATAGCTCTTCCGAGATGCTATAAAAACCATTAATAATAGCGTTGGTAATGTGTCCTTCATAATCGAGCCCTTCCCTTTTAATCCTTGCTTTTGCATGCTCAAAAAAAGAGTTTTCTCCTATAAACGTGGTCAGAATAGAAGTATCAATATCGGAGGTTAATTTGCGACTGCCAGGAGCTTTAATAGCAATCTTGCACTTTTGCGACTTCTCTAATCCTGTAGGCACATGAGCTGTTTTTTGCGTGACTATAAATTCGTACCATTTCGCTGTAAAGGTATACCCATCAGTAGCTGTTCCCGCTATCCTACCTTCTATTCCTGCTGCTAGATTAAAATAAGAAGAAGGAAATATTCTTAAAATGGCTTCTCGGTAGCTGGCATAGTCGACTATATCGCGGTCTTCTATGTGGGCTTGCATCATTTGAGCAGCTTGCTCCTGAGCGCCCGCCTCTAAGCGTAAAGTTGTAACGTAGTGTTTTTTAAGGGTTTCCCAATCGGTGTCTCCTAGTTGTTGAAACCGTTGGATTGCAGAAAAATCTTGTTGAATAGACATAGACATAGTGACCTCTTTGGTTAATTTAATACTATGTTATGAAAAAAATGAGCCTCCTAATAAACTGAGAAGGGGTAATTAATTTCTTCCCATCCTTTGATTTATCCATATTCAAGGGTAGTTAAGAGTTTTAGTTTCATGCAAGTTTTTTTTAATTTGAGCATAGGTCGTAAGTATTAAAAATATTTTTATCGAAGACTTTGATGATCTAGCCACCATCCGGCAAGTTAATTTCATGGAGTATATAATTTTTGAAAAAGGGTCCTCCAACTTGTAACATATGTTTTAAATCAGAATTTAAATTAAGGATTAACCTTTCATACCTTCAGGGGTACATTTTATCAAAAGATAAACAACTCCAAGAACTCGGAAGAGCCGGCACAGGGTAGGCATCTTGGGAGGCTGCCCTAATTGATTAACAATAAAGGTAGATAATCTTTGTAATTGTTGACGCAAGTGACGGTGAGTAAAGATATAGGCCAGCAAGCAAAGACATATAATTACGGCTAAAGCTATAATCCTTTGCTCATTTTTAAATAATGCCCAATAGATTTAGTGACGAGCAGATGCCCTTGCTGCCATCTACAAACACGCCTTGAACTTAAAAAAATGAGCCATTCTTGCTCGGCGGCCCTAGACTGGAAGGTTTTATTAATCTGCTGATGGGCCAATTTTTCTTTTAACTAGGTTTAAAAAATTAAAAACCATGATTTAAACAATCATGGTTTATAAAATTTCTAGTTAGAAATAAGGGCGTCTATTAATCGTAATTTCTATCACGATTAGAACGCTGTCCTCCTCTAGAATAGGAATCTCCACCGTTGCCACGAGGGCTTCTATTATCACGGCCACCACCTGCACCTGGCTGGCGCTCTTGGGCGGGACTTAAATGAAGGTTACGCTCTAAGAAAGGCTTTTCATTAAGCTCGTGAATGCATTTTGCAGCTTCATCATCAGCTTCCATTTCTACAAATCCAAAACCTTTAGATTTGCCTGTATACTGATCTTTAATAATTTTAATGGAGACAACAGTTCCAAAAGCTTCGAAAAGAGGCTTTAAAGTCTCTTCACTTGCTTTCCAGGATAAATTGCCTACAAAAATTTTCTTCATATGGACTCCGTTTTGAAATATTATATTAGTTTTTTACTGTAATTTTTTATTTTTTAAAAGCAAGTATTTAATAAGAAGAGTTAGCATTAGGGTGGTAAGTAACCGCTCTCCTTTGCTAACTTTTACTTAAATGCTTAATTTATAAATTTTTAGATCCTTGTGGCTTACAATCGTAAGGATGTGAAAGAATATTAAAAAAATTTAGCATGAATTCTAGTAATTTAATAAAGTAAGATTATTTTATGTAATTGATAATGCTTTTATTTACCTGTATTTCTAGCTTCTATACTTTATTTAGTAACTAAATCTGCCTACATCATTTTATTCAAGCTGCGAAGTTAAAAAATTGGAAAACCATGGCTTAAAACCATGGTTTTTAGAAATCGTTTAAGATCGATAATCTTATTACTCAGATGCAAAAGATCTATCTCGATTAGAACGTTGACCACCCCGGTGATAGGAGTCCCCACCGTTGCCACGATGACTTCTACCGCCCTGAGGGCTGCCTGCGCCAGCTTGACGTTCTTGGGCGGGGCTCAAGCGCAAATTACGTTCTAAGAAAGGCTTTTCATTAAGCTCATGAATGCATTTTGCAGCTTCATCATCAGTTTCCATCTCAACAAATCCAAAACCTTTAGATTTGCCTGTATACTGATCTTTAATAATTTTGATGGAGACAACAGTTCCAAAAGCTTCGAAAAGAGGCTTTAAAGTCTCTTCACTTGCTTTCCAGGATAAGTTGCCTACAAAAATTTTCTTCATATGGACTCCATTTTGGGTTGGTTAACAACTGCAATATTTAAGTAGAAAAAGAGAGATCTAAAAGAAGTTCTTAAGCGCTAGGAAAGAATGATTTATAAGATAAAGGCTAATTGAAACGAGCCTTTAGACCTTATAAGTAAACTCTGTTGGGAAATCTTGAAAATTTGACATCTAATGAAGCCCAAACATAGTCCCAGAGAAAATTAAAAGATTTAAAATTCTCTAGTTTCATAATTTTTCTTACGACTTTAAATACTTATTAGATACTAGCTCGCCTCATTAAATTGCAGATACTCAAATTATCAGCTTTCTTTAGATTAATGTCTACTGATTTGTAAAATTATAATTTTTAGCCAAGCTGATTTTTTTATAAAAGTTTTATCAGCCTACTGAATTTTATACTTTAATTTTTGAAAATAAAGAAATCTATTCACAAAAGCTTCTGTTAAACCATTAAGGGTTTTAGTTAATAAATCGGAAAAATCTTTTTTTGGTGAAGTAATCAGCTCTTGCTTTTCCCAGGTAATTGCTTGATAAATAATTCCTTTTTCCAAAGAGACACGCTTTAGAATAACAGGTTCAAATAAGCGACATGAACAGCTAGCAGTATAGAACTGGTCGATAGAATCAACTAAAACTAGGACATGAAAGAGAGGTAAGAAAGGCTCGTTAGCTTCAGGCAGGAGTGTTGAGCTAATCCCAATTTTGGCAAGTTTTTCTTGAATATGCGCTTTAACTTCTTCTTCATTAATGTCAAAATTCTTATTTTCACCCTTCACTAGCTCTAAAATTATGTGAATATTAGGTTTTAAGTTATATAAATTATCGCTTCCCACCCACTGATTGTCTTTCCAGCTTACGATCCCTGGCAAGGTAAAAGGGAAGCCCTGACTTAAAATAGGATTTAAAGGCTTTTTAAAAGAAAGAAGAGAAGTTCTTAATGATTCAGAGGCTTGAGCAGTAGAAATAGCCGAAGGAGGATGATTGACTTCAGAAGAAAGGCTTGGTAGATCTGCATAGACCATACTAGCTTTCAACAACACCGCTAAAATAAAAGCATAAGCTATCTTTATCATAGACTTCCTTAAATATTAGTTTTTCATAGAAAAAGACAACAGATTAGAAGAGTTGTCATTATTTATTTTAAAGGATTTAAAGAAATATTCGAATTCTGCGCTAGGCTCCGCCACCGATTTAGACAATACTGATAAAACATACAGTTTATTTTTATCTAAAAAGGCATGTCCCTTAATAGTATAAGACTCATTAGTAATTAAAAATTCTACATTTTTAATGTCCTCTAGGCTTCCTTGCTGAAACTTCTCTAATCTGTTTCCTGGGTTTGATACCACCATATCATCGACAACCTTTTTCAAAACCTTTTCACCATCTCGTATTTTGTTAACGTCTAAAAAGGATATCACGCTAATCATAAAGACATGATCATTATTCTCTGAGACATACATCTCATATTGCTTAGATTCTTTAGTTTTACTATCTAAGGCTCGATCGGTAGCGTGCTGGGGTAAGGTGGGAAACTTTGAAATAAAGCTTTTAGAAGCTGGTATATAATCTATCCACCCTTCAAGGATAGGCTCGGAAACACTGCTATTTTCGTTATAGGAATTTTTCGAAGCTAAAAACATGTGGTCTACAGTATTTTTTCCATATCCATATAAAGTAAAAGCTCCTATTAAACTTATAATAATACTACCCACTAGAAAACTTTTGAACATAGACCATCCCATCCACTTGTTGTACAATTAAATTTTTTTTATAACGGATCCCTCATAATGCTACAACAAAAATTAAGAAAGGAAAAATTTTTGCTATTCTTATCAGCAAGAAATGCTCGCTAAATCTACTTTACGCCTTTAAAAATATTTCATTAGCTTTGAATGAGAAGCAGATAGATTTAAATAAATTAATTAATTGAAAAACAAGATTTTTACCTTTAATTTTAAGCTTGCTAGAAAGAATAGGCGCTTGGCTTGTATTTTAATAAATCTTACATACCGTCACGGAGGAAGAGGACGATCCATATGAAGGAAAATTTTTCTTTAATCACCCTCCTTATATTTTTACTTACAGCTTGCCAGAATGAAAAAGTGCCTATAAAACAAGAAGCTATCCTTAGATTAGCTTGCGAAGAGTCTGCTTCCAGCATGGATCCACGCTATCCAGCCAACCTGATCACTAGAAATCTTTTGCATATGCTTTATGAAGGTTTGATGAAGATAGATCATCAAGGCAAGGTTATCCCCGCGCTAGCTCTATCTGTAGAAGTATCTGCTGATTTAAAAACTTATACTTTTGCCCTCAAAGATACAAAATGGAGTGACGGTACTCCATTAACAGCAAAAGATTTTGAACAATCATGGATGAGTGTTTTACTCCCTTCTTTTCCAAGCAAAAACCTTGACTTACTCTATATAATTAAAGGGGCAAGAGCATTTAAAGAAGGAAATGGCTCTGCAGAAGCAGTAGGCATTCAAGCATTAGATGCTAAGCATCTAAGGATACAGCTAGAAAATCCTACTCCTTATTTTTTAAAGGTAGTAACCACCCATTTATATTTTCCCGTTCACTCTTCTATAAGATGCATGCAGAAAAAGGAAAATTATCCCCTAGTAACTAATGGCCCTTTTAAAGTTAAAGAATGGAAATCTTCAGCAGAAATTATTCTCGCAAAAAATTCCTGTTATTGGGATGCAAAAGTAGTTGCCCTTGACGCGGTTATCCTTTCGAGGATGAATGCAAACCATGCTTACAAAATGTTTGAAAGAGGAAAGGTAGATTACGTAGGCTCTCCTTTAAGCCATTTACCCTCACAGGCTATGCCAGCCTTAAAACACCAAGAATTATTAAAGATTAAGCCTGCAACAATTATGCATGGGCTGCAATTCAATGCCAAAAATACCTTTCTGAGCAATATCAAAATACGTAAAGCTTTTAACATGGCCCTCAATAGAAAAGTTATTGCTGCGCTAGCTACCCAAGGAGCTAACTCACCTGCCACTGGGATACTTCCACCCCTAGCAGATTGGGAAGCTATAAACTACTATCAAGACAATGATCTTCCAGCAGCTTGGCAATTATTCCAAGAAGCTTTGCAAGAAATGAAAATGGATAAAGATTCTCTTCCCCAGCTTACCTTAACTTATGCTAATACGGACACCCAACGCGCAATTGCTCAAGCTGTGCAGCAGCAGTGGAATCATGCATTTGGTTTTACCATTCAACTACAAAAGCAAGAACCTGAAGTTTTCGCCCGAACTACTGATAAAGGAGATTACCAAATTGCTCTAAATTCATGGTATGCAAGGTTTAGTGATCCTCTAAGCTTTTTAGAAAGCTTTAAAGTTTATAATCCCGCTTTTAGCCAGGAAGAACATACCAAATATTTGGGTTTATTAACTTTTTCTTCCATTGAGAATGATAAGGATCAACGTAGAAAATATTTAGAAAAAGCTGAAAGACTTCTTATGAACGCCATGCCTATCGCTCCTTTGCTTTTTGGGTCTTATACTTATGCAGAAAGCGAGAATTTAGGAGGAATAGGCCTATCAGACCTAGGAATTTTAGACATTAAATATGCCTTTTTGAAAGATATAAATGAAGGTCCCCCTTAATTTTTAAGCCCATTTATTAATTGCGTGAACAAAAGGAAAAGACTTTTCCGTCCACTCCCCCTCCATTAAAAGGAGTGGCTTCAAGATGCTTACACAAGCGATTGTTTAAAAACATAAGAGCAATGAAGCTTGCCTATCTGTTATTTTTGGTTCATTAGAGTAAAAGGCTTGCTAGGGGTTATTTCCTCAGGGCCAAAAAACTGCATAGGGCCAGGACTAATATAATCATCATTTAAGCGCCATTTGACTCTCTCTTGCTTAAAATAATTAAATATAGGGCTTGTTAACTCAACTAATGCTTTTTTAATCACCGGCTTAGCTTTGCCATGGCGTTCTTCTAAGTGAATCATAGAAACAAGAGGCACACCAGAAAGTTCCCAATTTTCTATAGGCTCATTCAATTTTTGTATGCATGCCATATAGCCAGTTGCCCCCGCCTGAATCAATAATGTGGCTAGATGACCTAAAGTATAACAATATTGGCTATCAAAATTAGAAGGTAAGCAAGCGCGACCTTCATAACCACAAAAGAGAGGCTGAGGATTAAATTTTACCACGAAAGAATCTTGGGCTAAGCGTTTAGTTAGCTCTTGGCGGACAGTTTCAATAAGAAGACGTTCGGTATCAATTTTAGTTACTTGTACATTGCCATGAGGGTCACGATCCAACAATAGCTGCATTTGAATATCTTCGGGTAAAGTTTGTAAGCTTTGCTGGGCTTTTAAAGAAAGAAAAGATTTAATATAATTAATTTTTTCTTGATTAGGTATTAAAGCTTCAATTTTTTTAGCATATGTTTGCTCTGCGCTTAAAAGTGCATTCAATTCTTTGATTAGGATCTTGCATTCGGGGATAAATTCAATAAGCCCTTCAGGAATCAATATGGCGCCATAGTTTTTACCTATTCTAGCCCGTTCCATTATTAAGTTCGCTATTAGGTGAGTAATATCTTGAAGAGTCCATCCTTGCGCTTCAACTTCTTCTCCAATAAGAGCCAAATTGGGGTGGGTGTTCAGGGCCACTTCCAGCACAATATGGGAAGCTGTTCGCCCCATAAGCTTGATAAAAAATGTATATTTTTCTGCCGATAAAGCATCGATAAGAATATTTCCTACAAATTCAGAATATGTTTTAGTGGCCGAATCAAATCCAAAAGAAAGTTCAATAAATTCATTCTTTAGATCTCCATCAATTGTCTTGGGTACCCCAATTACTTTAGTAGCCATTCCCTGGCTTAAAAAATACTCTGCAAGCAAAGCTGCATTGGTATTAGAGTCATCACCACCCACGATAACCAAACCATCAAGCTTTAACTCTTTTACAGTTTGGGCAGCCGCTAAAAATTGCTCGGAAGTTTCTATCTTTGTTCTACCTGCTCCAATTAAATTAAAGCCTCCTTGATTACGATAAGAAGCTAACATTTCTGCATTAATTTCTATATATTTATTTTTAATAATACCTGCTGGTCCCCCTAAAAAACCAAAGAGCTGGCTATCGACATGTAATTTTTTTAAAGAATCGAATAACCCAGAGGCAATATTATGCCCCCCGGCTGCTTGCCCTCCAGAAAACACAAAGCCTATACGCATAGGAAATTGTTTTTGAATTTGGCTCTTTACGACTTTTAAGGGAGGTTGCTGGTAAGTATGAGGAAAGAGATTAACTAGGGCTGAATCTTTCCCCACTAAATTGCCTGTAGAAACAAGAGCAAGCGAATGGAGGTCATCTAATAAAGGGGGTAACAAAGGTTGATATTCCATGCGGACTTTCTGTAAGGTGCTAGGCATAAAATCTCCTGCTCTATAGATTGCTATTTGTTTCTTCACAAGGTGGCTTTAAACCAATTGACTGTCTCAGCAATAACTGACTCTTGATCATTTTTACGGGTAAAATGATGGTCCCCTTCTGGTATTTTTATAAATTTAGAGGTTGCTCGCGCAGTTGAACGTTTATTTTCGTATAGGCTTGCATGATCTATTTTAACCACGCTATCTTTTAGTCCATGGATATGCAGCAAAGGCACATCGGCTAAGGCCTCTAAGGTAGATGCTAGATTAACATTGAAAAACTCCTCAAAAAATATGGGGCTACCTTGCTGCCCCTCAATGCTTAGCAATTGCTCACGCACCTTTGCAGGTGTATGAACATCATGGAAAATGCGCCAGGCCTCTTGCCACTGTTCGGTGTTATATAGAGGAGCCCATAAAGCAAGGCTTTTAATGTTTTTATGCGAGTGCGCTGCCATGAGAGCTATAGCCGCGCCGAAAGAGCGGCCCAGAACACCTAGACGATAAGGATCAATACGAACATGCTTTTGTAAATAGCTTAAACTTGTGCATGCATCTTTCAACAATCCTTTCACGCTCGCTTCGCAAAAATCTCCATCGCTATCCCCACAACCCCGAAAGTCTATACGAAGGGATGCTATTCCCCTCTTTGCTAATTCTTTAGCTAAAGTGACAGCGGTCCGAAAACGTCCTATCTTATTCCCTGCTAAGCCATGACACATTAAAACACCAGGAACTTTCTCTTCCTGTAAAGGAAGGTGTAAAACACCAAAGAGCTTGTATCCTTCCACTTCAAGAACGATAGCTTCTTTCTCCTCAACTCTTTCCATCGAAATCTTTCCTTTACACTTAAGTCTGTTAAAAGCTAAGCTCCAAAAGCTATGGCTTATATTTCAATTAACTAATTACAGTGCATAGCCCCTATAATAATTTCCTAGCGATATTGGCAGGCAAGATGCAGATGCATAGCCTACCTGTCTATTAGATAGCTTTAGTAAGGCCCCTAACATATTGCCTTTAATGCGTACCAAAGTAATGAAAGGTAGATATGCTTTAGAAGCTAAACCTCTTGCTTCTTCTTAAGCAATCTGATTTAATTTTAATTGCGCGCCTCAACAGCTAGTTCTTTTTCTTTTCTATTCACTTTGGCAATTAAATTGTCTTCAAATGTTTTATATATTACGTCTATAAACCGTGCTGTCAACAAAAAGTTGCAATTATGATCTCTAGCGGATCAAATGGAGAGCTAGAAGCTCTATAAATAAGCATGATAAAAAACTTTGCTGTAACTAGATTTCTTCATTTTAACTATAGATGAGGCCTTAAATCTAGCGAGCTAGAAATAGAAATTGCTTTATTATACGCTTTGAAAAAACTTAGTCTGCATAATCACCCTCTGAAGCATGCCTCTCTACTTAGTTCGAGGGGTTTTTATAAAGTACAGGGCTGCATAAGGAGTATCTCAAAAGCGTATTATTTTTTGTTGTCAATAGAGCACGCTCATCTATAGATATCAGCAAAATCCTATTTGTTCTCCGCCTTGGAAAAAATGGTGCATTAAGGGAGGATTATTCGTTAATTAATCGATTTAGTAAATCTCTGTTTAAAGGACCCGTTAAGCATATTCTTTGGGAGGCTTGTTAACGCTGTTAATACTTTTTACAGCTTAATCTACATCCAGCATGGCTTTGTAAGCCACATCTTCTTTTTTAAAATATTCAAAGCATTTTATGAGTAGTAGAAGAGGCATTTAAGAGCCGATCAAACAATTTTTTTTCAACGGCATAAATTTTTTCCACATTAGTTAGTCTATCTAATCTATTTTTTACGCATGTATCGTGGCTAAAAGTTCTTTTGTTAGTACTACCTATGCTATTTTCTTTTGTATATTCCACGCAGCCTTCCTATATTTTAACTTTTACTCACAGGAGGCAAATAAATGCCTACATACTTACGCTTCCACCAATTGCCTGACTCTTTTTTCTCTTGAGAGGTTGTAAAATGGTATTCATAGAGATTAGCCCGCATATATGTAGGAGGCTTATCAGGAAAAGGATTATTTTTCATCAATTTTACAACTTCTGGTGAATTCTCCATTAACCGATAGATAAAACGTGTAAACCAGGGATTGTGTTTAACTTCTCCATGAGCAGCAAACCAAAGCTGCCAGTCTAATCGCGGCTGATAAGGCGCTGCCTGGCGAGGAGGAATTTTAAGATCCCCAGGCTTCCATTTAAATTCATATGTTTTCCATATCCTACCATCCTCACTTCCTTCCACTTCAATTTCATAACGCTGAGTAGCTATACGTGAAAACAGGCCATATTTATTGACAAGATAAAATGGACTTATTATTGCAAAAACCCGCTCTACGGAAGGTAAAGAGCGAAAAAGCTGGACGAGTTGGAAAAAATTTAGCACGATTAAAGAGATGGCCAAGATAGAGACTAAAAGAGAAGTAGATAGTTCTCTTGGAGAATTAGAAAGCGGAAGGAACGGTTGCAACCAGGGCAAATAATTATCTTCCAAAAGTACAAAACTAAGAGCAATAGTAAGCCCATTAAAAAAAGTAAAATTACCTGTTAAGGTGAGAATCGATTGGAACAACATAAGGATAAGAAAAGTATAAGCCCTTAAGTCTGGATGAGTAAAAATAAAGAAAGGTAAAATAATTTCAAATAAAAAGACAGCAAGCGTGGATAGTTGTGCAAACCATTTGGGTTGATGATGAAAGAAATAAGCTATTTTATTAGGAAGCGGCTGTGTTTCATAATGATATTGCATGGCAGATAGATTTCTCCATTCCTGGCTCCCTAATAGAAATTTTGCTATCCCTGAAGAAAACATTATACGAAAAAGAATAATCCACAATAAGAATACAGCAATAGGTAAAGGAGGCGATTGTAAAGATAAGAGGAAACCGGCAAACCCTACTTCTATCAATAAAACATCCCATTGAAAAGACAAAAAATAAAGTGAAGGAGAGACATAAGATAAATATAATAAACAAAGAATAAAGAGCATCCAGCTAACAGCAACCCCACAAAGCACTAAGCTTGCTCCTATTATTCCTACTAAGGCCACCCCCTTTAACATTTTGTCCTCCGTATTTATCCAAAATATGGAAGGTGTTCTTAAGTAGTGCGTATACGTTTTGCTCCTTCGCATCCCGTTGAAAATCTCCTGCATAGGAAGTATGCCTTTAGCGCCATATAAACCTTTCACTTGAATAAACAAGGACCAGAAAGCAAGGAAATAGCATAAGCCTAACAATTTGATAAATACCCACTGCCCTGCTATAAAAGTAGCATTTGACTCTATAAAATTTTGCATATATCAGCTTAAGGTGTTAATTATAAATTATTTATTAGTAAACTTCCTAAATAATCTGCTCTAATAAACAAGTGAATTTTTTGTTAAGTCTTTTTTACATTCTTTAATTTCTTTAAAATTTTATCTTCCTTGCAGGCTATAGCTCTGCTATCATTCATGAAAGGAGATAATAATTTTAACTTTTCCTTCCCTAGCTAGGTCATTATCCTTATAGAATTTAGGTCTCCTCACAAAGCAGCTTGTTACAACATTTCTAGCTAGCTTTAGCGGCTGTAAATTTGTTGATGCTATTAGCTAATTTTTAAGCAATCATGCCGAATTTCGTCTTTAACCTTCACTCTTACATCCTTTAAAGAATTAAACCTTAATCCTCGTTTTTATAAAGCACAAGCATCCTCCCTCTCATCTCCAAGAGATGCTCTTTTTTTTGTGCAAGCGCTTAATTCAATAAGCTTAAGAAACATCTTTACTATAAAGAGAAAAGCAGCGTTTTTTTCCAGGCAAAAGAAAGTATACTTGAATTTTCTTTAAAAATTCTTATAACACACCCTACGCTTATGTGCCGAGAGAGTCTAAGAATCTACGCTCGAAGTTCTCGTTAAAAACCATGTTCTTTCTGGCTCAGTTTATGGATGGAGCTGGCCCGCTACTTTTAATCCCCAAGTTTGCTCTTCTTGGATTATTAATCTATAAGAAATACTCTAAGCTTAAATGATTTTCATGTTTACATAGCCTCAAGGGATTAAAAGAGGATGAAAGCATAAAAAGCTAGCAAAACTTAACGCCTATAAATAGCTTTAACAAATCCATAGTTCTAGCAAATTACAGGAGAAGAGAGCTGAGAATCTCATAAGTGCTTTCTTTACTAAGCTCTCCTCTCCACCTATCCATTCTCGCGTAAAGCTCCCTATATAGAAGGCAAACATTTCAGTTTCCTGCTAAAAATTGATAAGGGGCTGTATAAGTATTACGCCTCCATTGAGCCCAACCTATCATCTTTAATTCATTTGCCATGATATAAGCATGCTTTCTTATCCGTACTGGCTTAAGAAAAATTCTGTAAGCAAGCATAGCTCCACGTTTAGTTCTCTATACACTATATGGCTTAATTGATTGAGTATAATTTTTTATTCTTTATCCAATTTGCATGTAGAGAAAACAAATTACACCTTAAGTGCTTTATCATGAGCATAATCTAACTAATAAAAAAGCTATAAGTCCTGCGAGAAGCAAGCTGCGCTGAAACAAAAGAAATCAAGCTAATATTAGAATTTAGAAATATTCCTCCATTCTTACCCATTTTATAGATGAAAGTAACATAAGTGCTGATAAGGAAAAATGGTGAAAAATTACCAAGTAAATGCATATCTTGCTAGAGCAAAATATTATTTAAACATTAAAATATGATGAAGCATTTGAGAGGAAAGCCCTTCAATACGAACGATTTTTAGGCGCGCGGTTTTTCCTTGCACAATTTGCAATGAAGTTTTAGGGATGCCTAAAGTTATGGAAAGAAGCCTAAGCAGCTCATCGTTCGCTAGCCCTTTTTCAGGGATAGCGGAAAGACGTATTCTGAGGCGATCATTTTCCCAGCCTGTAATCTCGCTCTTTTTGGCTTTTAAAACGACTTTAATAGGCAGATAGATGTGACTTGAATTATTTTTAAACATATTGAATATATTTTACTTATTATCCGTTTATATATTAATCTTAAAAGATAACCATAATGTTTCTATCATGTTGATAGATAAGGAGGTTTTTTCCCATGAATATTTTACAAAAGTATCGCATAGCTTTTATTGTGGAAAGCATTTGGTTAATTATTTTAGGAACAATAGCTATTGCGGCCCCTTTCATAGCAACCTTAAGCATTGAATTGATGGTAGGGGGAATTATCTTTTTAGGAGGGAGTGCTCAGCTTTATAAATCTTTTAAAACTATACATGAACCGGGGGGAGCTTTATCGTTAGCCAGCGCAATTATCTCGATGTTAGTGGGTGCTTTCATGCTTATCTATCCTATGGCAGGTATACAAACCCTTACTCTATTAACTACCATCTTTTTTTTGGCTGAAGGCATCACTAAAATAAGGATTAGCCTTGAAATAAAAGGCACACCCAATTGGGGGTGGTTACTTTCTAGCGGAATTATTGCCCTTTTGATGGCAGGCATTATTCTCTCAGGTTGGCCTGAGACTTCTCTATGGATAATTGGGCCATTGGTAGGAATTAATATGACTTTGTTTGGATTTTCACTCTTAGCCCTTGCTATTCACATTCCTACCAATGAGTGATAAAGCCGTGCTGCTTCTATATTGAGCCGCATTAAAGCAATAAAAATTATAAAGGTGGATTTTAAAAAGAATTTAAAGAATTTTGCCTTCATGCTAGCCCCATGTGCTAGGTCAGCCTAAAATATAAATAAAAAAACTTTGTCCAGTTTTATTAAACTATCTTTAAAAAATAATTTACCCCAGCCGAGTTAAAAAAGTTTAAGAAAACGCCTTTGTTTTTTACCTTTCCATTTGCTTATCTGGCAAAAAGTAATATGATTGCTGATCGAGTAACCCTTAAAAATTTGATTTTATGCCTATTCTTCCTTTATAAATGCTAAAAGCTTCCTTCCTCTTCTAGAGCTTTTAAAAATTCTTAAACCTAATCCTGCTATTTAGCTTGCTTGCCCGTAAATACTCAGCTGCAATAAAAAAAGATTTGCCAGACTATTTAGCCATCTAATATACTCAATTTTTATCCATATCATTCTAGCTTATAGCTTAAATATGCCTGAGCTTCCAGAAGTAGAAACTATCGTACGAGAACTTATCGCGACTGGCTTAGTCGGTAAACAAATTGCAACTGTCTATGTGCAGTGGCCTAAAATAATTGATACCTCGGATGATAAGGTATTTATACATCAAATCCAAGGGCAGTCTATTAATCATTTAGAGAGACGTGGAAAGTATTTGGTATTTACTTTGTCGCAAAGTACTTTGTTCGTACACCTGCGCATGACTGGTAAATTCGAATGGCTCGCCAGCCCGCTACCTATTAAAAAGCATGAACATATACGTATAGTCTTTACGGATGGAACCATCCTACGTTATGAAGACCCCAGAAAATTTGGTCGGTGGTCTCTGTATATTGATCCCCTGGAAAAATTAAGCAGGCTTGGGTTAGAACCTCTCTCCTCTAACTTTACCTGCTCAGCATTAACTTCTATGCTGCAAAAGTATGCTTCTCAAATTAAACCCTTTCTTCTTAATCAAAAGCATATTGTAGGGCTAGGAAATATATATGTTGACGAAGCTTTATGGGAAGCTAAAATAAATCCCCAACGATTGACTAATTCTTTAACTAAAAAGGAGATAAAAGCGTTACACCGAGCCATTCAAAATGTGCTAAACAAAGGGATTAAAAACAAAGGGACAAGTTTAGGTGTAGGAATAGGTAACTACTATAGTGTTAGTGGAAAAAGAGGCGGCCATCAGCATCATTTAAATGTTTTTCGTCAGCAGGGATTAGGCTGCTCAAGATGTGGCACACTTATCATTAAAATGGTGGTAGCTCAACGAGGAACTCATCTTTGCCCCACTTGCCAAAAGAGGGAGATTTTTAATGAAATCCAGCCTTTATAAACAAGTTATTTTTGATTTAGGAGGAGTGCTTTTTTATTGGAATCCTAAAGAAGTTTCACGCCTTCTTAAAGAAAAAGATCCTGATTTTCCTCTTCATATTGAGAAAATTGTTTACACCTCAACGTGGAGTGATTTAGACGCAGGAACCCTTTCTTTAGAGGAAGCTATGCAACAGCTTAGCACTTGCTACCCCCGTCACTATATTGAGCGTTTCGTTAGCCTTTCTTTAGAAAAGCTAGTGCCTCTAGAAAAAGGAATTAGCCTTTTAAAACAAGTTCAAGCCCAAAAAAAGCAAACTTTCATTCTATCTAACATTTCAGGGGAGTTTTTTAAGAAGATATCTATATACAAAAGCCTTTTAGATAGCTTTAATGGCGCCGTCTTCTCTTACGAAATCCATACCCTTAAGCCACAAAAAAAAATTTATCAAACTCTCCTAGATAAATATTTTTTAAAGCCAGAGGAGTGCCTATTTATTGATGATTCTTTAGCAAATGTTGCAGCTGCTCAGAAGATGGGTATGGATGCAATCATCTGTCAAGAGCACCAGTATGTGCATGACGAGCTCCTAAGACTAAAAGTTATTTAAATAGAAGCTCTACCGGTTAATTGTTACCCATGTTTTGTTAAAAGCAAACTTATAATAGCCATTTTACTAGCCAAAAGTAACAAAAGTTTCTAGCGTCTAGCTGCTAATGTCTCATTAGCATTATAAGGAGTAAAAAAATCTTGTGTTAAACCTTGAGTTTCGTTAATTCTTTATTTTAACAGTTACCTAGGAGTAAAAGCTATGTTACGCGTCACCCCTGTTCTTCCTGAAAAAGCTGGACCTGAGCTTAAACCATTATATGAAGCCCTACAAAAAAAGATGGGTAGAGTGATTAATATTTTCCAGAATATGGGCAACTCCCCTTTAACCTTAAAAGCTTTTCTAGCTTTAAGCGAAGCTGCAGCCCAGACTCATTTATCTGCAAAAGTTAGAGAAGAGATAGCTTTAACTATTGGCCAAGCTAATCAATGTGAGTATTGCGTATCTGCACATACTCTTTCTGCTAAAGCGCACGGTCTTGCTGAGCAAGAGATATTGCTAGCGCGCAAGGGAGAGGCTCAAGAACCTAAAACAAAAGCCATCCTTAAATTTGTTAAAATAGTAGTAGAAAAAAGAGGTAAGGTTTCCGAAGAAGATGTTGTCGCCTTAAAAAATGAAGGTATTTCCGATCAGGAACTTATAGAAATTGTGCTTAATATTGCTGTTAACATGTTTACCAATTACTTTAATAATATTATCGGCACTCAAGTCGACTTCCCACAAGCTCCGCCTCTAAACTAGATATTCAAGGGCTTTCTAATGCAGAGAAATTATATGCCTTGGAAAGCCAACTTTTATCTAGCTAAACCCTTTAAGGCTCCAAAGCATAAGTATCTTGAGTTCTGCTGATAGGCTTTGATAGGAGTAATTTGAAATTTTTTTTATCTATGGCTAATTTTGCTTATTTTAAAAATATTATATTTAAAAGTACCCATGAGGCGAATTAAAAGCTTTGATATGAAAAAGTTTTTTAAGAAGAAGAGCTATAAATGATAAGCGCTCAAGGGAAGTAGAACTGCTTACTCTCTTGATAATCAGAATTTAATGGAAATTATAAAGTACAGCAAATAGAAAAAACAGCTATTTGCAAGCATTTTTAGCTTTGCAGATATCCGCAGAATTACCTCTAAAGCTGGGCCCACCCCGTGACCGTTTACTATAAAGGTAAGCATCAAAAAATTAGCTTATTAATAAAACGATCTTTTCCACAAGAGTTAAGGAAAGTAAATTTTTAAGCTTTTGACTCAAGTTAAGTATATTCCTGCCAGCCTCGCCTCTTTTTAATCTACCAACCCTCTTTATATTTCCACTTCTACGATCTGCTTGTCAGTAGATATATAGAAATGTTATTCTGTTAAAAACGGAGTACTTTATGAATAAATCTTTTCTAAAAAATCTCAAACAGCAAATTGAACAACTTAAAAACACGGGTCTCTACAAAAAAGAATCTGAAATTATTTCTCCTCAGCAAGCTACCATTACCCTAGCTGATGGGAATAAAGTGCTAAATCTTTGTGCCAATAACTACCTTGGCCTAGCTAATAATCAACAAATCATTAAGGCCGCTCAAGAAAGCTATGATAAATATGGATATGGTTTGTCTTCGGTACGTTTTATTTGTGGCACGCAAAGCGTACATCGTGCGCTGGAAAATAAAATTTCCCATTTTTTGAAAACCGAAGACACCATTCTTTATTCTTCATGTTTTGATGCCAATGGAGGCCTTTTTGAAACTCTTTTAGGTAGTGAAGATGCTGTTATTAGCGATGCTTTAAATCATGCTAGCATTATCGATGGAATAAGGCTTTGTAAAGCCAAACGTTTACGCTATCAAAACAATGATATAGAAGATCTAGAAAGACAATTAATAGAGGCTAAAGAGTGTCGATTTAAAATGATTGCTACCGATGGTGTATTTTCTATGGATGGCAGCATTGCTAACTTAAAAGCAATTTGCGATCTAGCAGACCAATATAATGCTATTGTTATGGTAGATGATTCGCATGCTGTAGGTTTCTTAGGGGAGAAAGGAGGCGGCACACCAGAACATTGCGAAGTTATCGGACGGGTAGATATTATTACCGGTACTTTGGGAAAAGCTTTAGGGGGTGCTTCGGGAGGCTACACTTCAGGACGCAAAGAAATTATTGAATGGTTAAGGCAGCGGTCACGACCTTATCTTTTTTCTAATACCCTAGCACCTGCAATTGCTTATGCTTCTATAAAATGCCTAGAAATCGTAGAAAATGGCCAAAACTTAAGGAGAAAATTAAAAGAGAATAGCCTCTATTTCCGCGAAAAAATGACAAAGTTAGGATTTAAGCTCTTACCTGGTGAACATCCTATTATTCCTGTCATGATAGGCGATGCAGTTTTAGCTCAGCAAATGGCTGCTCGTATGTTAGAGCAGGGCGTATATGTTATAGGGTTTTGCTATCCCGTGGTCCCGCAAGGCCAAGCACGTATACGTACGCAAATGTCAGCAGCTCACCATAAAGAAGAATTAGATATGGCCATACAAGCATTTGAAAATGTTGGCAAAGAATTTAAAATCATCTAACATCTCTGTCTTTTAAATTCATATATGTAAGGTCATCATGAAAGCTTTAGTTAAGAGTTACCGTAAAGAAGGTCTATGGATGGAAGATGTGCCCATCCCGACCATTAAAGAGGATGAGGTATTAATTAAAACACATAAAACTTCCATTTGCGGTACGGATATTCATATTTATAAATGGGACGCCTGGGCGCAGAAGACAATTCCTGTACCTATGGTAGTCGGACATGAGTACATGGGAGAAATCGCAGCGATAGGTAAGAATGTTAAAGGCCTTAAAGTAGGTGATCGGGTGAGCGGAGAGGGACACATTACCTGTAGCAGCTGCATTTCCTGCCTTAAAGGTCAAAAGCATTTATGTATAAACACTTTAGGGGTAGGCGTTCATCGCCATGGCTGTTTTGCTGAATACTTTAATATTCCCGCCGAGAATGTTTTTCCCCTTCCTTCTTCTATTAAAGATAATGTAGCCTCAATTTTCGATCCTTATGGAAATGCAGTCCATACTGCACTTACTTTTGATCTTACCGGCGAAGATGTTCTTATTACTGGTGCCGGGCCTATAGGTATTATGGCAGCTGCCATCGCCGCGAAAGCTGGAGCTCACCAAGTAGTCATTACGGATGTGAATGAATATCGTTTAAAGCTCGCCAAAAAGCTAGGTGCGCAAACAACAGTCAATGTGGCTAATACTTCTTTAAAAGAGATGATGGAAAAGCTAGGTATTCAGAATGGCTTTACGGTGGGTATGGAAATGTCCGGGCACCCTGATGGTTTAAAAACACTTTTGGAAAATGCTCATCATGGTGGAAAGATTGCTTTGCTAGGTATTTTACCTGCCGAATGCTTGATTGACTGGGACCTTGTTATCTTTAAAATGCTGACCATCAAAGGCATTTATGGAAGAGAAATTTTTTCTAGCTGGTTTAAAATGGTTAATTTATTGGAGAGCGGCCTTGAAATAGAACCGCTCATTACTCACCACTACCCTATTGACGAATTTGAAAAGGGTTTTGAGGTGATGATGTCAGGCCAATCCGGAAAAGTTATTTTAGATTGGTGAGATGCTACCTGAAAAAATAAGCTCCCATAACATCTAGGCAAAAAGGGTTCAGATAGATATAGCTTTTAACAATAGTAATTTAGAGCAACCCTTTTTTAAAGCTAGGAAAATTTTTAACAATAATTTTTAAAAGCTTCTGGATAAATAAGATAGCTTTATAAATGACCACGATTCTCCAAGGACCGTTCCAGGGATCTTTCAACAAGGCTTCTAAATGTATGGTGTTAGCTTTTTTAAAAGGCATAGATAGAAAGCTTTTTTAGTGTTAATTGAATAAAAAGGTGAGGGTATGTAAGCCCTTACCTTTTGCCTCTCCTCATCCTAATTAAAGCATAAAATTTTATTTCATAGCTTCTTAGTACTATAGTGGTAAATATAATCATTTAAATTTTATTTTTTTTAAGGATATGTGTATAATTAAATGACAGGGTATATTCACACGATTTAAGAAAAAAAGCTTTGAATTATATAGAGAATGGCGGCCCAATAGCCACAGCTAGTGAAGTGTTTGATGTAACAGCTCGCATGTTAACAAATTGGAGTAAGCGGAAAAAACCAGGTTGTTTAGCTTCTAAAAAAAGACGGCAGAGCCCCAGTAAAATTGATAGTGAAAAGCTAAAATTGTATATAAAGCAAACTCCTGATGCATCCCTTAGAGAAATAACTGAGGCATTCGGAGTGACGATAACTGCAGTTTTTTATGTCTGTAAAAGAGTGAAAATCACTTTAAAAAGAAGACACCCTTCTACAAGGAAAGAGATCAGAATAAACGAGAGGAGTTTAGACAAAAGCTAGAAAATATTCCGGAAGAAAATAGAATTTACATAGATGAAAGCGAGATAAATGCCTATGTACAGCACCAACATGCAAGATTACTTATAGGAGAAAAGATTTATGGCGCTCTAGCAGGCCGTTCATTTGCTAGAGAAAGCTTTATAGCAGCTAGATTGTAATAGATAGGACTTAATCTGATACGGGTGATAAAAATAAAGGCAACAGGATTTATAAGTCGCGAAGCTTGAAGCCCCGTCGCTCATTAAAAGTGATAGGACGAAAGTTGAAGTGAGCGGCTTAAATCAATAAAAAGTGTCAAAATGCCAAAGTTCCTCAGCTATTTCTCTAAGGGATGCATCAGGAGTTTGCTTTATATACAATTTTAGCTTTTCACTATCAATTTTACTGGGGCTCTGCCGTCTTTTTTTAGGAGCTAAACAACCTGGTTTTTTCCGCTTACTCCAATTTGTTAACATGCGAGCTGTTACATCAAACACTTCACTAGCTGTGGCTATTGGGCCGCCATTCTCTATATAATTCAAAGCTTTTTTTCTTAAATCGTGTGAATATACCGTGTCATTTAATTATACGCATCTCCTAGAAAGATAAAATTTGAGCAACTATAAGATAGAATGATTTTCAGCGTATTTCTCATCACCTCAAGAGTTAATTGATCAGTTAATAAGTCTATCTCTGCACGAAAGGGGTGAGCTGGTTGCCGGCTAGGTCAAGCTGTTGCAGCTGAGAAAGCTGCCTTATCTCTGCTGGAATAGAGGTGAGTTGGTTGTGATCTAAGTTAAGTATTTCTAGCTGAGAAAGCCGCCCTATCTCTACTGGAATAGAGGTGAGTTGGTTGTGCTCTAAGTT
>NZ_JAEMUC010000003.1:0-25624 GCF_018342455.1 Neochlamydia sp. AcF95
GGGTCCGGGACAATTTTTAAAAATCCCCTAATGACGGTGTCATCCTCTGACATGGCTTCTCCTGTATTAAAGAAAAAGTTGTGAGGAAAATATTTTTACTTATCAAGTAAAATTAAATGCGTTAACCCTGCTGGAAGGACAACTTTTCTTGACAGAAAGAATTTAGGGGTATAGCATTCCATCATGCTGTAGAAGAATTAAAAAATTGCGCCAAAAAGAGTCGTTTTTCTCAAATAAGGCAAAGAATCAATCTCATTCTTTTAGCCACACCAAAATTGCCGCGTCACTTAATCGCCAAAACCTGGGGTTGCTCCTAAATGCTTGGAAGGTCCCCCCTTTCCTTAAATCTCTCTGAAGTAAAAGCGTGGTAGATTATCTGTGAGCTGTTTTTCATTGGTAAGGATATGAATTGTTTTGACTTGCCTTTTTAATTTTTTTATATTGTCTCTAATAAATAAAATGCTAAAAGGTCATTACTACCCAAGGAAATAAAATGCACCCTATCTCCTCGGCATCTATTGAAAGCTTGCCCAATGAATTGCTGCTCCCTATCTTAGAGGCTTGCGCAGTTCCTTCCTTATTTAGCGTCTGTAAAAGATGGCATCATCTGCTGGCTTCTGAAGTGATGCCTTCTCTTTATAAAAAAATAGCCCAGCTTCATTTTCCCAGGGGAGATGCCACTACCCCGCGAACTCTTATGTTAGCTAGAGTTTATCAACTCAATCATGGACTTACTTCTATTGAAAAAGTTTATCAAGTTTTTAAACAAGTTTCTACCTTAGCTAAATCTATTTCTCCTTTAGAATTTAAAGAGAAAACAGAAGAAATAAGAGGCTTAACTTTGGCTAATTACTCTTCTTATCTCTTAAATATTAATCGCCTTTTGCTTTGGAAAAAACTTCCTGATGGGGAAGAATACTTGGGCCGAGAAGAAATTAAGCACTTACCTTTAGAAAAAAAAGGAGAGCTTCTTAGAGATTGGATTGAAGAAAATTGTAAAAACATCACGGCTTTAGATTTATCTAAAGCAGGCTTGACTTATTTACCCCCAGAAATAGGCCAATTGTCTCAGCTGCAAGAGCTTGATTTAAGCCTAAACCAGCTCACCTCTCTGCCTACAGAAATGGGTCAATTGTCTCAGCTGAAAGGGCTTTACTTAAATCAAAACCAGCTCACCGGTCTGCCTGCAGAAATCGGGCAGCTGGCTAATCTGATACGGCTTTACTTAAATCAAAACCAGCTCACCAGCCTGCCTACAGAAATCGGGCAGCTGCCTGAGCTGCAATATCTTCGCTTAAATCAAAATCAGCTCACCAGCCTTCCTGCAGGAATCGGGCGGTTGCCTCAGCTGAAAGGGCTTGACTTAAATCAAAATCAGCTCACCGCTCTGCCTGCAGAAATCGGGCAGCTGTCTGAGCTGCATACGCTTAAATTAAATCAGAACCAGCTCACTGCTCTGCCTGCAGAAATTGGGCAGCTGCCTCAGCTGCATACGCTTGAATTAAATCAAAACCAGCTCACCAGCCTTCCTACTGAAATCGGGCAATTGTCTCGGCTGACGCGGCTTGACTTAAGTCAAAACCAGCTCACCAGCCTTCCTGCTGAAACAGGGCAATTGTCTCAGCTGCAATGGCTTCATTTAAGCCAAAACCAACTCAACGCTTTGCTTACAGAGATCGGGCAGCTGTCTCAGCTGTCACTGCTTAACTTAAATCAAAACCAGCTCACCGCTCTGCCTACAGAAATCTGGCAGCTGTCTCAACTAGAAAGACTTTACTTAAACCAAAACCAACTCACCAGCCTTCCTACTGAAATCGGGCAATTGTCTCGGCTGGGATGGCTTTACTTAAACCAAAACCAACTCACCGCTCTGCCTGCAGAAATCGGGCAATTGTCACAGCTGCAATATCTTCACTTAAATCAAAACCAACTCACCGCTCTACCCATAGAGATCAGGCAGCTGTCTCGGCTGAAAGGGTTTTACTTAAATCAAAACCAGCTCACCAGCCTTCCTGCAGGGATAGGACAGCTTTCTGGGCTTACCAAGCTTGAATTAGCGGAAAATCCTTTGAAAAATATCACCAAAAAAATAAGACAGCGTTTTCAATTGTAGAATGGTCGTAAGTATTGGTTAAATGGAGTGAGCTAAAATGAAACAAAAAACTTTTAACCATCTTATTTTTAAACAAGTCATCCGCTTTCCTTCCCGCAAATAAGTAAGCTTAAGCTAATCTACACATTTATAATGACAAGAAGTTTCTCTCTTTTTCTGCAGATTGCTAGGCTGGGAGAACAACCTTTCTTGACAGGAAGAAGCTAGGCGTATTGTATTCCATCATTCAATAGAAGAATTAAAACATTACGCCAAAAAGAGTCGTTTTTCTCAAATAAGGCAAAGAATCAATCTCATTCTCTTAGCCAACTGAAATTGTCGGGTCACTTAATCGCCAAAACCTGTGGCTACTCCTGAATGCTTGGAAGGCCCCCTCTCTTTTTCTTGGATTTATCTGGAAAAAATGCGCCAGTAGAACATTTGGGAGTTGTTTTTCATTGGTAAGGATATGAATTGTTTTGACGTGCCTTTTTAATTCTTTTATATTGTCTTTATAAATAAAAATGCTGAAAAGTCATCGCTACCCAAGGAAATAAAATGCATCCTATCTCTTCGACCTCTATTGAAAGCTTGCCCAATGAATTGCTACTCTCTATCTTAGAGGCTTGCGTAGCTCCTCCCTTATTTAGCGTCTGTAAAAGATGGCATCATCTGCTGGTTTCTGAAGTGATGCCTTCTCTTTATAAGCAAATAGGTAAAGTACATGTTTCCCAAGGGGATATTAGCAAGCAGGCTTTTATTTTAGATAGAATTTATAAGCTGGATGATAGGCTTTCTGAAGGAGAAAAAGCTAAGGCGATCTTCAAGAAGGTCTTTACTCTAGCTAAATCCCTTGCTCCTGCAGAGCTAGAATTTAAATGGGAAACCCAGGAAAAAAGGTGTTTTACTCTGGCTAACTATGCCTCCTATCTTATAAATATTAATCGTCTGTTAATGTGGAAAGCACTGCCTGGTGGAGGGGCATACTTAAGTCAAGAAAAAATCAAGTATTTACCTTTAGAAAAAAAAGGAGAGCTACTTAGAGATTGGATTGAAGAAAATTGTAAAGACTTAACTTTGCTAAGTTTATCTAAAGCAGGCTTGGCTTATTTACCCCCAGAAATATGCCAGTTATCTAAGCTGCAAACGCTTGACTTAAGAGAAAACCAGCTCACCAACCTTCCTGCAGAAATCGGGCAATTGTCTCAGCTGCAAGGGCTTTACTTAGACCAAAATCAGCTTACCAGCCTTCCTGCAGAAATCGGGCAATTGTCTCCGCTGCAAAGGCTTGACTTAAACCAAAACCAGCTTACCAGCCTTCCTGCAGAAATCGGGCAATTGTCTCAGCTAAAATGGCTTTACTTAGACCAAAACCAGCTTACCAGCCTTCCTGCAGAAATCGAACAATTGTCTTCGCTGCAAAGGCTTTACTTAAACCAAAACCAACTCACCACTCTGCCTGCAGAAATCGGGCAATTGTCTAAGCTGCAAGAGCTTTACTTAAAGCAAAACCAGCTTACCAGCCTGCCTGCAGAAATCGAACAATTGTCTTCGCTGCAAAGGCTTGACTTAAATCAAAACCAGCTTACCAGCCTTCCTGCAGAAATCGGGCAAGTGTCTCAGCTAAAATGGCTTTCCTTAAACCAAAACCAGCTTACCAGCCTTCCTGCAGAAATCGGGCAATTGTCTTCGCTGCAAAGGCTTGACTTAAATCAAAACCAGCTCACCAACCTTCCTGCAGAAATCGGGCAATTGTCTCAGCTAAAATGGCTTTCCTTAAACCAAAACCAGCTCACCAGCCTTCCTGCAGAAATCGGGCAGTTGCCTCAGCTTACCGAGCTTAAATTAGCGGAAAATCCTTTGAAAGATATTGCAGAAAAGATAAGGCAGCGTTTTCTATTGTCGAATGGCCATAAGTACTTCTAAATTGGGAGTGGGAGGGGCTAAAATGAAATAAAAACTTTTAGCCAACTTATCTTTAAACAAATCATCCGCCCTTAAATCAAAACCAGCTCTCCATTCTGCCAGCAGAAACCGGCCAGATATCCAAGCTGCAAAAGCTCCACTTAAGTGACAACCTGCCTGCCATCCTTCCTATCATCTCATGTGTGGGTGCAGATCCTTTGGTACCTCCAAAAAGAG
Organism: Neochlamydia sp. AcF95; assembly: GCF_018342455.1. Taxonomy (NCBI): domain Bacteria; kingdom Pseudomonadati; phylum Chlamydiota; class Chlamydiia; order Parachlamydiales; family Parachlamydiaceae; genus Neochlamydia; species Neochlamydia sp. AcF95. Next base: position 4,235 of record NZ_JAEMUC010000003.1, read on the forward strand.
GAGGAAGGCTAAGCCAAGAGGCGGACAAGTCCTGGATGAAAAAAAAAGAAATGATGCTTTAAAAATTATTCAATGCTTTGGAGAAGATGAGGAGGCCAGGCAGCGTTGGAAGAAGCTTTGTGGCTATCATAGAAGATCGCTTGCTGAAACGGCGATGTACCGCTTTAAAAGAAGCTTTGGAGGAAATTTTCGCTCTAGGAAATTAGCCTATTAACAGGCAGAATTATATGCCAATTTTTTAGTTATGAATAAGATGATAAAATTTGGAATGCCCAAGGCAATAGGTGCTAACTTAAGGATATGAGCTATTATATCATTTATGCAACAAGGTCCCTAAATCATCAATTTTTTTCTCCAAAATTTATTAGCAATATTAAAAATGGATTAAAAGTTTTAGCATTAAAAGCAACTGAGCTAAGCAAGTCATAGCTGATAAAGTTAAAAGAAAGCGCGATCTTCATTATCTATTTTAGAAGCAATCATTGAAGCCTGGGAAGCAGATTAAAGAAATTCGTGGCTGAAAAAGCTGTTAAGGGTGGGAAACAATAGCCTAAAAGAACTTTATCAGGGTTCTTAACAATAAAATAAATAATTTCAAAAATGCTTTAAAACTAGCAAGAAAAAGCGCCAGGGGAGTCTAAAAAGAGCAATAGCTATAATTCCTCTTCCTTACTTGTTGACAAGTTTTTTAGGCTCTCTCTCTAATAAATAGAGGAATAAAAAAATATTGCATCTTCTGTTAGAGATGATTATGTTTTGCATAAAATGGAACACGCTGCCATCATGCTAATTTTGTTTTTCTAGATAAAAGATTTCCTAATTTTAAACCTGCGGTTAACCTTATAATGAATGAGATCGATAATGAAAATTGAATTTAAAGTTCCTTCTATGGGAGAGTCTATTTTCGAAGCAACTGTAGTTAGTATCATTAGACCCTCTGGTTCACAAGTAGGAGTTGAGGATGAAATCCTGGAGTTAGAGACTGATAAAGTCAATCAGATGGTATATGCTCCTCAAAAGGGGGTAATCCATTTTAACATACAGCTCCACGATAAAGTTACCATCGGGCAGGTGTTAGGGTATATTGATACTGAAGAGGCAGCCAAATCTGTAGAACTTAGTTTCCCACCCCAGCAATTTTTACCTTCTATACAAGATTCTGTAGAAAACCCTAAAAAATCTTCTAAAAGCATACGTTACCAAAAAGAGGATTTTATTAAAGAGCTTAAAGAAGAGGGGCAAAAAAGATCTCTTTCTTCTCTTTCTGAGCAGGAATCTCTTGCTTGGTCTTTTCATCCGCATAAATCGCATGGCAATAGGGATTTTACTCAAAGATCTTCAGCTTCTCAGGCCGCCCAGATAGAAAGTACAGCAACTATGCTGACAACATTCAATGAAGTAGATCTGTCACAGATTATCCACCTATGTGACAATTATCAAAAAGTCTTTAAGGAAAAATATGAGAAGGAATTAAGCCTAATCTCTTTCTTTGTTAAAGCTTGCGTGGCTGCCTTACCTCAATTTCCCTCCATTCATGCGTACGTTAAAGAAGAGCAAAGCGCTCAGGACTCCTCTTACGAAATGGGTATAGCTGTGGAGACTGCACAGGGTATAGTAGTACCTGTTCTTTGCCATGGTGATAAGCTTTCTTATGCAGAAATTGAAAGGACTATCGAAAAACTTACCCATCAGGCATATGAAGGCTCCCTTTCTGTAGGAGACCTTCATACAGGTAGCTTTGCCATCACTGATGCTGGCCTTTATGATTCTATGCTTTCTACACCTCTTCTTACCGGTAACCAAAGAGCTATTCTAGCCCTACATAACATTATTAAACATCCTGTAGTGGTTGATGATCAAATCACCATTCGACCTATCATGCATTTAGCTTTAAGCTACGATTACCGTTTTGTTAGGAGTAAGGAGGCGGCTTCTTTCTTAGCTTATTTGAAGAGCATTATAGAATGCCCAGCGGTTATGCTCCTTGGGCTATTAAGTAAATAATTTAAGATCTTTAATGAGGCAATAAGGAAGGATTAAAGATAAAGCGTTTGTAGATTTTGTAAAACTCTCATTAGCTATCCATTAAAACAGTAGAAAAGCTATAAAAGCTTCCAATAAAATTTGTGGAGATTTAGCAGGCAAGCTAGCAACTGCGCTCTTCCTGATAAGGCTCTTTTTATTGCCAATTAAGTCTACTAGTGAAATAAAAGTAAAAAAGCAGGCGATTACCATGATAACACAACAATTCGATGTAGTAGTAATAGGAGCGGGACCGGGCGGTTACGTGGCAGCTATACGTGCAGCTCAATTAGGAATGAAGGTAGCGTGTATAGAAAAGGCTCAGTCGCTAGGAGGTACATGCTTAAATGTCGGCTGTATTCCTTCTAAAACATTATTACAATCTACAAGATATTGGGAATGGCTTGTAAAAGAAAGTAAAGACTTAGGAATAGAAGCTAATGAAATAAAAGTTAATTTTGAAACGATGATGCAGCGCAAAGCAAAAGTGGTGTTTAGCCTCACGGAGGGGATAAGGGGACTATTTAAAAAAAATAAGGTGGAAAGCATCAGAGGTATAGCCACATTCGTAGATCCTTATGTGGTTGAAGTAACAAATAATGGCCGAATAGAGAGGATAAAAGGCAACTATTTTATTTTAGCTACAGGATCGGAGGCCGTAGGATTGCCTTTTTTAGCTTTTGATGAAAAGAAAATTATCTCTTCCACGGGAGCCTTGAGTTTGGAAAAAGTGCCCAAACAAATGGCCGTAATTGGGGCGGGAGCGATTGGAGTGGAAATGGCCTCAATTTATCGTCGCTTAGGCACTCAAGTTCATGTCATTGAAAAGGCAGAGGAAATATGCCTAGCTATGGATCCAACGATTAGAAAACATTTGTTAAGGGGATTAAAACAGCAAGGAATAGAATTTCATCTCGCGGCTCAAGTCCAATCAGCAAAATATGAAAGAGAAGGAGTAACCGTTGAATTTGAAGAGGGAGGCGAAAGGAAAAATTTACATAGCGATCTCTTGCTAGTCGCGGTAGGAAGAAAGCCTCATACAGACGGGCTCGGCTTAGAGCAAATTGATGTAAAAAAATCAAACAGAGGAACATTAAATATTGATAATTTTTTCAGGACTAGCCTGCCGCATATTTTTGCCATCGGCGACATTGTGGATGGTCCTATGCTAGCGCATAAGGCTTCCGACGAAGGTATGGCTGTTGCTGAGATCATAGCTGGAATGGCAGCTTATGTTAATTATATGGCTCTTCCTCATGTGGTTTATACTCATCCCGAAGCTGCGGCCGTGGGGCTCAACGAGACAGAAGCACGAGAAGCTGGATTAGAGGTGATGGTAGGTACTGCCTTTTTTAAAGGAAACGCTAGAGCACGCTGTATGGGCGAGAGTGAAGGAATAGTAAAAATCATTGGAGATAAGAAATCAGAAAGAGTGGTTGGGTTGCACATATTAGGCTCGCATGCCTCAGAAATGATTGAAGAAGGAGCTCTCGCAATCCAAAAGAAAGCCACCTTAGAAAATATTGCTCGCTTGTCTCATTCCCATCCTACTTTAACAGAGTCTATCAAGGAAGCTGCCATGGATGCGTTAGGGTATGCTATGCATTAGCAAAAAAGTAAGTAAGGTCGGTAAATTTTTGCAGATAAAAGGAGGTTTAAATCTTTCCTGGTAGAAATTTTGCCCTGCTGCTATTCATAGTTTCATAGAAAAAAATTCAATAATAATTATTTTCTGTTTATTCAAAGTTTGTTCTAAAATTTTAATTGCTTTGCTGGTACTACTCAAATAGGCTCTGTAGGTGTAGCCTGGAAAGGGAAGTAAAGCTTGGAAGCTAACCCTTTTCTTATAAATAGCGCGCAGGCTTCAAAGAACTTTTTTTCGAGGCTAGACGTTCACTCCCTCTACAAGTTTCATTATCTTTATTCAAACAACGCAGGATTGCTACTGCTCAGTAAAAAAATATTGGGACGTTTTTAATGGGCACTATCAAAATATATCCCTTAAAAGATGTTTAAGGGGCTTTTAGCAGAAATAAAAGCTAAGTTGAAAATTCATTTTGATATTTAGTAGCCATCCAAGCTAAGCTCTTCTTTTTTGGAGCCTTTATAATATGGCCTTTTCTTCTTTATTCTTTTCTATAGGTGCATTTTTTGCAATGACTGCAGTCATTTTAGGTGCTTTTGGGGCTCATGCGTTAAAGCAGAAAATTTCTAAAGAAAGGTTGGTTACTTTTGAAGTAGGTGTTCGTTATCAAATGTACCATGCTTTAGGATTAATTTTATTAGCTTTAGAGCCTCAGCATCTTTCCGGGATTTTACTACAAACGGCTGGTTGGTTATTTACGGTCGGCATTATTGTATTTTCGGGAAGTTTGTATTATATGGCTTTATCTGGCAATGCATTCGCAGGGCGGATAACTCCGCTTGGCGGCCTGATTTGGATTATAGCCTGGCTTTGTGTCTGTTTTGCACCTTTTTAGAAGTTAATCCTCTCTCCTTAGTAGTTTAATTTATGCTTGTTAAGAAAGTTACGTTGAAAGTCGGTAAAGAAAAAGCTATTTTAAATCGTCATCCCTGGATTTTTTCAGGAGCTGTCGCTCATCTGCCTCAAAATTTGCGTGGAGAGATTCTTCCTGTTTATTCTCATCAGGGGGATTTACTAGGCAGTGCTTATTTCAATTCAAAAGCAAAAATTTTTGGGCGGATGCTCTCTTTTGGCAACCAACCTCCCTTAGAAGCTTTTAAAAATAACTTAGAATTAGCTACCGCTTTGCGCATCAAGTTTTTCTCTCCAGACACCACGGCTTATCGTTTAATCAATGGTGAAGGGGATTTTCTACCAGGACTCATCGTCGATCGGTATGAGAAGGGATTTGTGGTGCAGATCTCGACTTTAGGAATGGAAAATCTGAAGCCTTACTTATTGGATTATCTTATAGAGACTTTTCAACCCACGTTTATCTATGAAAAATCTCTACTGCCTTCTCGAAAAGAAGAAGGGCTGAAAGCCACAGAGCAGTTGCTGTATGGAAAATTAGAAGAAGAAGTAAGCATTTGCGAGAATGGAATAAAGTTTTTAGTAAATCCTGTGCAAGGGCAAAAAACAGGCTTTTTTTTAGATCATCGTGAGATGCGTGCTCAAGTGAAGAATTTGTCCAAAGATAAACGTATTTTAAATTGTTTTGCCTATACGGGTGGATTTAGTCTCTATGCAGCTGCCGGCGGAGCTAAACAAGTAGATTCTGTCGATATTTCTAAGGTAGCTTTGCACCTTGCCCAAAAGAATGCAGAGTTAAATGATGTTACTTCTTGCATGCACTTTTATCCTAAAGACGTTTTTCAATTCTTAAGGGAATCCTCTTTAGACTACAATTTGATTATCTTAGATCCCCCCGCCTTTGCAAAACATCGCAAAGATATTATTCCGGCTTGTAGAGGGTATAAAGATATCAATCGCATAGCCTTGCAAAAAATGCCTTCTCAAAGCTTATTGTTAACATCATCCTGTTCTTATTATGTTAACGAACAACTCTTTCAAAAAGTTGTTTTTCAAGCGGCAGTTGAAGCCCGGCGCCAAGTGCGTATTATTGGCAGACACCGCTTAGGGATCGATCATCCTCTTAATATTTATCATCCAGAAGGAGATTATTTAAAAAGCCTGTGGTTATATGTGGAATAAAGCTTATCTAGCCAATATAAAAGCTTTAAAGGAGAGCTAACAAGCGGCAGTCAGGTTATGCTGTATTAGCTATCTATTTAATTTAAATGTTAGAGAATGAGCATCCTTATAGTTTCATAGGATCAACGGCTTTTTTTATGCAATCCTGGCCTCAAAAGCGTTTGTATAGAGCTAGAAATAATTAATTTTTGGGGATTAAAACCGGGAAAGTTTCTTCAAACTTTGTTTCCTTCATGCTAAATGGTATTTAGAGGGCTTTAAGAGGCGAACTTTTAAGAGTTTTCCTAGAAGAGTTTTTAAAGCATAAGTAATTCTACTCTTGCTGGGATATCCAGCAATGTAGATAATGAGACCATAAGAAAAATTACTTCTATTAATCCGCACTGCAATCAGACAGGACAGAAGAATTGACCATGTGGTATAATCAAAAATTTTTCAGTAATGCTCTATCGAGTTTGGTGATCCTGTTAACATTATTTATAGGTTTTCAGCTTTTCCCTTTCTTTGAATTAGTTTTTCAGTTTGTTACCACCCTTTTGCTGCCTGTAATCATTGCCGGCTTATTTTATTATATCTTCCGCCCTGTTGTAAGATATCTTGACCAAACTAAAATCCCTCGTTATTTGGTTATCATTTTTATTTACTTGTTCATGATAATAGCCGGTAGCCTATTGATTAGTATCGTATGGCCTTACATTGAGGGACAAATCACAGCTTTCAGATCTTTTCCTCAACAAAAGCTTAAAGAAGTAGAAAATAAAACTGTCGACTTGATGAATGTGTTTAATTTTTATTCTCTTTCTCCTGAGCAATTAAGGAATTTATTTTACCATTATCTTCGAGAAATAACGCAATGGGCTAGCGGGGGAATCATGAGCAGTATAAGCTCTTTAACCACGGTCGCCTCTTATTTCATTATCACTCCTTTTATTTTGTATTATTTTTTAAAAGATGATCAGCATGCTTCTGAGAAATTTATAAGCCATGTTCCTATTATTTATAAAAAAAGAGTCTCAAAAGCGCTAAATGATATAGATGAAATATTATCTAGCTATATTAGTGGGCAGGTAATCATTGCTTTTATCGTGGGTGTTTTAGTTTTTATCGGTTATACAGGAATTGGATTAGATTATGCATTTTTACTTGCTATAATCGCAGGTCTTTTTAATTTAATTCCTTTTTTTGGAACGCTTTTTTCGACATTACCTGCTCTACTTGTAGGATTAACATCCACTCCTTTCATGGGCTTAAAAGTGCTAGCAATTGTTTTGATGGTCCATTTAATAGATTTAAACTTAATTTCGCCACGGATAGTAGGAAAGCGCCTGAATATCCATCCTATTACAATTATTATCCTTTTAGCTACAAGTGCTTCATTGTTTGGATTTTGGAGCCTTTTTTTTATTGTGCCTCTCTATGCTATCCTCAAAACGCTGAGTTTAGACCTTTGGGAAAGAAATATAGCCGAAAAAGTGGCTGATTAGCTTAAATGAATGGATATCATCCATTTATGTATGCTTTTAAATAATATTTGCAAAAGAGCTGTATATTTTTTAACATTTAATATACAGATCAAATTAAACATGAATGTCAATCTAAATAAATCAAGGAGAACCTCGATGAATAATCTTTTCAAATTGTCTTTAGCTACTATGACTGTTCTAGCTGGCGCTTCTATGCTGCATGCGCAAGCTGTAACTTCACAGGAGGGGCTTTCTAACCTAGAAAAATCCTCTTACCTTAACTCTGCTCCTTCCCAAACAGAAATAAAAAATTCTTCTGGGAATGCAGGTGTTGTTCAAACTCCAGGACCTTCTGCTGCCCAAACTTATACACAACCATCAAATCTTCCAAGACACTCCGATGCAAAGATTAGTTATAGCGAAACTAAAAAAACTGCTGCTTGGACAGATGGAGATATTTCCCAAAAAATTCGTTGGGCGATTAAAGATGATAAAAAACTTTCTTCCTATGCTAAAACTGCAGAAGTTAGTGTAAATAATGGGAATGTGATTATAGCAGGCTCTGTAAATAGCGAAGATGAGAAAAATCATGTCGCTTCAATAGCTCGTCAAGTTCCTGGCGTGAAAAGTGTTTCAAATAACCTTGTAATTGCAAATAGCAAATAATGAGGGATAGGCTGCTAGGGAAAGTTATGCTTGAACTAGCAGCATTTTTTCCAAAGAAATCAAGGAATAATAAATGGATAGTCATGTGATTTACATAGTTTGTGCCGTGTCAGCTACACTAATATTTAGTATTATAGCTTTTTTCTTAGTTAAAGCTCTTAAAGCCGTGCTCGAATCCGTTCAACATGTTAATTCCAGCCTATTTCGAATGGAAAATAAAATCGAGCCCCTTGTTCAAGAAACTTTACGACTTTTAGAAAACTCTAATAAGATTGTAATAACAACGCAAGATAAGCTCTCTGACTTAAATCCTATTTTAGATTCTATCAACCATGTGAGCGCAGCAGTCAATAAAGTCACTCAATCATTTAATGACAATGAAGATGAAAACCCATGTAATTTTTATCACGTTGAGAAAAAAAATGATTGGAATGAAATTGTAGGTGATTTGATAAAATTATCTACAATAGGAGTCAAAACCTGGCAAAAAATAAAAAAAGGGAGATAATTATGGTTAAAGTTAAGCCCCGCAATAAAAAGCCCTTAACCCCTCCAGAACCTTCTACAAATGAGCAAGTCTCTAACATTGCTTTAGGAGCTGCCGCAGGATGCCTTATAGGTGCTGCTGCTGCTTTATTTTTTGCTCCCAAGCCTAAGGGCCATAAGTTTACAAGAGCGCTTGATTCCATGTACGATCAAGTCAGTGATACAGCTCAAGAGTATGCTCATGAAGCTATGGAAAAAGGGCATAAAATTTATGACGATGCAAAAGATTCAATCGATCATATTTGCCATGCTGCTTCCAATGCTTTTTCTAGCTATAGTACCAATAGAAATATTGTTCTTGGCATTATTGGCGCAGGCTTGATCGGAGCCTCAGCCGTATATGCTTTATCCCAACACTCTTCAGAAGAGGAAGAAGGGCTGGTAGATAAAATAAAAGCCTGCAATTGGTTAGATGTAGCCAAATTTGTTGCCGACAAATTTTCTAGTAAAAGCCAGGAAGAAGATGATTCAGAAGAGAATGAAGGGCACTATCACCCTGTTCACCGGATGATGGATTGGGCAATGACCGGCCTTAATATCTGGCAGGAGATGAAAAAAAGGAGGTAGCTTGTGCGTAATACCCCGGGCCTAGTTTTAGGTGCTTTAGTGGGCGTAGGGCTTGCTAGTGCATGTGCTCTTCTCCCTTTTCGACAGCAAGGAAAGAAAAAACTTAATTATCCAAAAAAAGAGGGGAATATAAAAGGAAAGCCTGAGGCTAAAGAAGCCTCTTTAGATAAAGTTTTTCCTTTTACAGCAGTAGCCAGCCCCTCCCCAGTTAAGACCTTTGCTGAAGGAGCAATGATAGGCTTAGTGCTAGGTGTTAGCTGTGCTGTGCTGTTAACACCCCAAAGTGGTAGGCAGCTGCGTGAAGAGCTAAGGAATAAATATCAGCGTATGCTAACTAAAAAGCCTGATTTTGTACTTCCTTCTGAGCTCACCCCAGCGCCTCCAAAGCGAGCTAAAAAAGTAAGTAAAGTGGTAGAAAATAAAAAGAAAAAGCGTTCTTCATCTCATTGAATAAGTAAGAAGTAAAGCATAAAGTTAAAGAGTATTTAGCTTTATGCTTTACCTTTTCTAGGTGCTTTTCAATAAAAATTCAAGTACTGAGGGATCAGCTAAAGTGCTTATATCTCCCAATGCATCTACATTACCTTCTACCACTTTTCTTAAGATTCGACGCATAATTTTGCCGGAGCGCGTTTTAGGTAAAGCATCAATAAATCGAATGTAGTCAGGAACAGCAATAGGGCCAATCTCTTGGCGTACATGCTGGGCTAGTTCTTTCTTTAAGTCCGAATGGCTCTCTATATTATCTTTAAGGATGACAAAGGCATATAAGCACTGTCCTTTGACCTCATCAGGCTTAGGGACCACAGCAGCTTCCGCTACAGCTGGATGGCTCACTAAAGAACTTTCAACTTCTGCTGTACCCATACGATGCCCAGATACATTTACTACATCATCAATTCTTCCTAAGAGCCAATAATCGCCCCCCTCGTCTATTGAACAACCATCCCCACTGAAATAGACATTTTGAAAAGTTTTAAAGTAAGTATTAATAAATTGTTGATGATCTCCCCAAGTAGTTCGCATCATTCCTGGCCATGGCTGCCGAATACATAAACATCCTCCTTCATCAACCTCGCAAAGAGTTCCATCATCACGTAAAATAATGGGATCGATACCGAAGAAAGGTTTGGAAGCGCTTCCAGGCTTCGTTTCATGACAACCCGGTAGAGGAGAGATCATAATGCCTCCCGTTTCTGTTTGCCACCATGTATCTACTATGGGACAATTTTCTTGTCCAATATTTTCATGATACCACATCCATGCTTCTGGATTAATAGGTTCTCCTACAGTACCTAAGAGCCTTAAGCAACTAAGGTCATAACCTTCCAGATAAGATTTCCCATAACGAATTAAAGCTCTAATGACTGTCGGAGCGGTATAAAAGATATTTACCTGAAATTTTTCAATAATTTGCCAAAACCGCCCTGGATGAGGGTAATAAGGAGTACCTTCAAACATAAGCGTGGTAGCCCCATTGGCCAAAGGACCATACAATACATAACTATGACCTGTAATCCATCCTAAATCTGCAGAGCACCAATAAACATCCGAATCTTTAATATCAAAAATATATTTATGGGTTAAAGAAGCATAAAGCAAATAACCGGCTTGAGTATGAACAACCCCTTTGGGCTTGCCAGTGGAGCCTGAGGTATAGAGAATAAACAACGGATCTTCAGCATTCATCGGCTCTGCAGGGCAAAATTGAGAGGCATTTTCCATTTCCTCTTCATACCAAATGTCACGCCCTGTTTGCATTGAGCAAAGCTCAGGAGTTCTTTGAACTACGATTACCTTTTCCACAGAGGGAGTGGAGGCCAGGGCTTCATCGGCAATGGATTTTAAGTAGATTGGCTTGCCTCCACGCAGGCTAGCATTTGCAGTTACTAGCAATTTACAAGAGCAATCATTCATGCGATGGCTCAGGGCTTCAGCACTAAAGCCTCCAAAAACTACCGAGTGAATAGCACCTATACGAGCACAAGCTAGTACGGCGACCGCGATTTCAGGAATCATCGGCAGATAAATGCATACTCGATCGCCTTTATTAACACCCCATTTCTTAAGCACATTTGCAAAACGGCAGACTTGGATATGCAATGTTTGATAATCCCAAGTTATTGTTTCCTCTTCATCATCACCTTGCCAGATGATCGCAGGCTTCAGCTTTCGATGCCCTTCTAAGTGCCTGTCTAAGCAATTATAGCAAAGATTGAGGATGCCATCTTCAAACCAAGTATGATGAATAAGATTATTATTGGATTCCCAGATATAGCGGACAGCAGTAGTAGGCGTTTTAAACCAATCCAAGGTATTTGCTTGTTCAAGCCAAAATTCATTAGGGTGTTGAATCGATTTTTGATACATTGCTGTATATTGAGATAAATCGTTCATATGCGCCTGATTCACAAATGAGTGAGGGGGAGCAAATTTGCGTTTATCATGACAAAAAGTCTCTACGGGGGCCAATGTTTTGTTATTATGCATATAGTGTCCTAAAATATTAAGGTTGTAAATATACCAAAAGAGCTACCAAGCGAGAAGTAATTTTTTATCATCTATGCATATCCCAGGCTTATTTTGTTAATAATAAGTTTAAAGGCTAAGAATTTGTCTCTAAAATTCTTTTTACAATTTCGATTGTTCGTGTATATAATCTCCTAAAAAATGACTGAAAATATGAATAATTTAAAGAAGGACATCGAATGAATCTTAGCTCTTCTATCAACATTGAGCATTTACCTAATGAAGTGCTCACCTCCATTTTAGAGTATTGTCCTACGCCTACCTTAATTAGGGTTTCTACTAGATGGCGCCATTTGCTAGCTACTGAAGTCATGCCTTCTCTTTATAAGCAAATAGGTAAAGTACATGTTCCTCATGGGAATGATAGCGAACAGGCTTTTATTATAGATAGGATTTATAAGCTAGAAAGTGGACTTCCTGAAATAGCAAAGGTTAATGCAATCTTTAAGCAAATCTTTACTTTAGCTAGTTTTCTCTCGCCGTTAGAATTAGAATTTAAATGGAAAACCGAGGAAAAGAGATATCTTACCCTAGCTAACTACTCTTCTTATCTTGTAAATATTAATCGCCTCTTAATTTGGAAAGAAATTCCTGGTGGAAAGGAATACTTAGACCAAGAAGAAATCAAGTATTTGCCTTTAGCAAAAAAAGGAGAGCTTTTTGGAGATTGGATTGAAAGGCATGGCAAAGTTATTACGAGCTTAAATTTAACAGAAATTGGTTTGACCTTCTTACCTGCCGAGATAAGTCAGCTATCTCAGCTGCAAACGCTTAACTTAGGAAATAACCGGCTTGCTTGCCTTCCCGCTGAGATAGGGCAGCTTTCTCAGCTGCAAGGACTTGACTTAAGTAGCAATCAACTTATCTCTCTTCTTGCTGAGATAAGGCAATTATCGCAGCTAGAAGAGCTTTACTTAGATGATAACCAGCTTGCTTGCCTTCCCGAGGAGATAGGGCAGCTATCACATCTGCAAGGACTTGGCTTAAGCAACAACCAGATAGCTTTCCTTCCTGCAGAAATAAGGCAGCTATCTCAGCTACAATACCTTAACTTAAAAAATAACCAACTTACTTCTCTTCCCCTAGAAATAGGACAGCTGCCTCAGCTGCAAACGCTTGGCTTAGAAAATAACCAACTTACATTCATCCCTGCCGAGATAGGGCAGCTATCTCAGCTGCAGACGCTTAACTTAAAAAATAACCAACTTACTTCTCTTCCCGTAGAAATAGGACAGCTGTCTCAACTGCAAACGCTTGGTTTAGAAAATAACCAACTTACTTCTCTTCTCTCAGAAATAGGACAGCTGTCTCAACTTCAAGGGCTTTACTTGCAGAGCAATCAACTTACTTTCATCCCTGCAGAAATAGGGCAGTTACCTCAGCTGAAATATCTTAACTTAAACAATAACCAACTTACTTTTCTTTCCCTAGAAATAGGACAGCTTTCTCAGCTGCAATACCTTAACTTGAATAATAACCAGCTTACCTCCCTTCCAGCTGAGATGGGTCAACTTTCTCAGCTGCAAACCCTTAGCTTAGAAAGCAACCAACTTACTTTCCTTCCCGCGGAGATAGGACAGCTTTCTCAGCTGCAAGAACTTGACTTAAGCAACAACCAACTTATCTCCCTCCCTGTAGAGATAGGGCAGCTATCTCAGCTGCAAGAACTTAACTTAAGCAATAACCAGCATATCTCTGTTCCTGCAGAGATAGGGCAATTATCGCAGCTGGAAGTGCTTTGCTTAAATGATAGCCATTTTGCTTGCTTTCCCGCGGAGATAAGGCAGCTTTCTCAGCTACAAGGACTTGACTTAAGCAGCAATCAACTTATAACCCTTCCTGCAGAGATATGGTACCTCTCTCATCTGCAAGGACTTGACTTAAGCAGCAACCAGCTAACCTTCCTTCCAAACGAGATAAGGCAGCTTTCTCAGCTGCGAGGGCTTTACTTACAGAACAATCACCTCACTTTCATCCCTGCAGAGATAGGGCAGTTACCTCGGCTGCAATGGCTTGACTTAAGCAATAACCAGCTTACTTTCCTTCCCGCAGAGATAGGGCAGCTATCGCAGCTGGAAGAGCTTAACTTAAATAATAACCAGCTTAGCTCCTTTCCTGCTGAGATAGGACAGCTACCAGCTCTACAAAAGCTTCATGTGAAAGAAAATCTGCTGGAAAATATTCCAGATGAAATAACGCAACGTTTTCGCTTGTAGCTGAAAAGGCTTGGGTATTCATCAGTTAACACATTTCAGCGAAGGAACAAATCCTATGCTTAAACGATTCTAAGATTATAAAAAACCTTTCGGCTTATCAAAAGGCATTGATATCTTTTCTGCTACTTGCCATTAAATTAGGCTTTCTTAGTTTGCTTTTATTCATACACAGGGTACCATGAAAAGATCTAAATATGCATAAAACTTAAAAGTAGCATATAGAGTAAAGGAAAAAGCGTTAGCTTTTCCCTTTATTTCCTCTTGGAAGTATACTTAGATCTTAAGGTAGAAATATTTGTTAGCAGGAAGGGATTAAATTGCTTGCGTAGCAGATAAGATTTCGACCGTTTCTAAAGGCACATCACGGTGAGGTCCTTTAGAACCAGTTTTGACTTTCCCTATCTTGTCGACCACCTCTAGTCCTTCTATGACTTGACCAAATACGCAATAACCATACTCATGAGCAGCGGGACTTCTAAAATTAAGAAAATCATTATCTACCAGATTGATAAAGAATTGAGAGGAAGCGCTATGAATTTCATTAGTCCGCGCCATAGCTATAGAACCTCGAATATTTTTTAAGCCATTATGAGCTTCATTTTTAATCGAAGCTTTTGTAGGTTTTTGATCAAATTCTTGATTAAAACCTCCTCCTTGGATCATAAAACCGTCAATAACCCGATGGAATATTGTCTGATTAAAATGGCCGCTCTCTACATAATCTACAAAGTTTTTCACAGTAAGAGGGGCTTTTTCTGGATAAAGCTCTAGTTTAATATTTCCCATAGAGGTAGTAAGTAATACGATAGGATTTTTTTTTGCATTCATTATTAAGTCCTTATATTAGTTATGGTTAACGGTGTCGAACTTCGATCACGCACTTTTTTTCTGCCAACAGATCAATGAGTCCTGATAAAATTTCTTGATTTCCTTTATCAAGATTAGCATCCCATTCATCCAAAAGTAAAACCTCTACATCCACTTTATCGGCAATTTCCTGCAGTCGCTTGCGTAAAGATTCTCCGGTTGAATGCTTATTAGTTTCAGAGGTAAAGGATAATTGATTGTGAGTAGGAAGAAGAAAGGCTTTGCTTGCCAATGCATCTTTTATGAGCATAAGCGCAGTTGATTTGCCACAGCCATTTTCACCGCGCAAGGTTAGGCGGCCTTTACGCTGGGTCAAGCGCATAAGATTACTATGTGATTCAATAGAAGGGGAAGAGCTTATCGACATAGAATTATAGTCTGGTATTGTTGAATGATGGTTAGCGCTAATTTTAGACCAATTAACTTTCTTTTCAAGAGAAGAAGGAGAATCTTTAGATGCCTGTATAGATCGATAAATAGCTGTAAGCTTGCTGCGATGCATTCCCCATCGAAAAGCTAAAGACAAGGTTTGATAAGTGTAGGAAAGGATTTGGAAAAGAAGAGGAAGGATAACTACAAAGGCAGAAAGTTTAACAGGATCGTGGGCATGTTGAATAGCTGAGTAAATAACTACTCCTAGAGAAGGAATAGAAGTTATTAAAGCAACAAATATAGCCAAAACTTGATCAAATCTTTCCAGATCGATGTTACGTTGTAAACATCGTTTCAAACGTTGCGAAGTTTTTTCGTCCCAAAGCTTAAAATTGTAGCCATTGCCTAATAAAACATTATCCCAGGCTGCCAATAATTGTTGCGAAAGATCTACGCGGGCTGTTAAAGCTTTTCTAGTAAGTTGACGTTGAGTGCGGCGTTGTCCTTTCATAATAGCAATGACGCATAGGACAGATAAGCTATAAGCCAAAGCAAAAAGGGGCTCAACAACTATGGAAAGGGCCAAAATGTTTAATATTACACTTAATAAATAACCTGAGAGCTCCCAAACATAATCGATCAAATCTTGAAGAGCTGAAGGGCCCTCAGAAGTTAATATAGATAGTTTTTCTTCTTTAATGGCTTTATTATTCCATTCTCCAATATTATTTCTGTTAGAGGTAACAAACGCGTGAATAAAATGACGCTGAGCTTCTTGCTTCCAATGAGTTTTGACTACTAGGGCAATGCAGCCAGGAATGTAGGGGAGTGCTAAAGAGGTTAAGTAAAGCAGCATGTAAGGTAAAAAATTTTGGTGGGAGGCAATAGTTTCTACCAATTTGACAAGCCAGAGGGTAGAAGAAGCTTCGAGAATTTGCTGAAAGGTTAAAATTCCCATGCAGGTTAATCCCCAGCGATTGAGCAGTAAACCCATGATTTGTTTACGAACTTTTAAAGAAGTGGGATCAAACATCTGTTTTTAACCTTTAAGGTCATATTAAAAAGAGAGCAAATTATGCCTTATCTAGAATAAATAATTAAAGACTATCTATACAATCTAGGAAATTTTAACGTTAGATATTGAGAGTCAAAAGCATAAAGGTGATTTAATGAGGGGACTCAATAAGATTAATCTTATCTAATAGCGTCTGGAACCGGCCGGATTTATAGGGTATAAATTCTTGCTAGCCTATAGCTTAAAACATTAAATTAATCTAGCTTTCTTTTTGCCTTTAGCAAGAATAAATATAAGAGAGCTGGCGCTCAGGATGATCATTAGGCCTGCTGGCATAAACTTGGTTGTAATAGCATAACGATAAGTAAAAAATAAAGTTAATAATAGGTGTACGAATACTACTAATGTATAAGCTAACATACTTTTTCTAAACATTCCTATAGCACCCATCAATAATAAAATGGCTGATAAGGTTGCTGCAATCAAGGAAGGATAGCTATGGGCCTGTGTAAATCCCATCATTCCTCCTGACATAATGATTAAAGCGTAGGTAATGGTTATCCATGCAGACAATTTCATCTTTTTTATCTCCCTAATGTTTCCTGAAAAAAGTTCTTCATCGCTAGCCATGCTCGCGCGCTGGCCTTTTCGTTATATATTAAACCTTTCTTTTTATCGTTCACTTTTGGATTAGTAAAGGCATGGGATGTCATACCATAAATATCCATTTGCCAATCCACACGAGCATCATTAAGCTCTTTTTGAAGATAGTGAATCTCTTGGGGAGGACATAAGGGATCTTCATAGCCATGTAAAAGTAGAATAGAACCTTTAATATTTTTAGCAATGGGAAAAAATTTCACACCTGCATAATTAATTACAGCATGAAAGCTTACCACGCTTTTTACCGGCACTCCACTTCGTAACAGCTCGATGACTGCTAGTCCACCAAAACAAAATCCAATCGCGCCCACTCGTGTGCCGTCCACTCCTGGTTGCTTAAGTAGAGTTTCAAATGCCGCGCTAGTTCTTGCTTGCAAAAGCTTACGATCTAGATAAAGGGGTTTGATTAAGGAAGCTGCTTCTTCATCACAAGTTGCATTCTTTCGGTGGCCAAACATATCGATGGCTAAAGCAATATAGCCAAGTTCAGCTAGTTCATGGGCTTTTTTGCGTGCAAAGTCGTCCTGGCCATACCATGCATGGGCAATAAGAACGGCAGGTTGAGCAGGATGCATTACTTTAGGATTGACAAGGTAACCCTCGCAGCAGAGGTCGTCAGCTCGATAGGAGACATTCATTTCTTTCCTAATGTTTTTTTTGAATGTGTTAAAGTCTAAATTACTCGATTGTCTAATTTCTTAATATAAAAAACAGCTTTTTTTAAGCATTCTTCTTCTAATTACAAGAATTTTATGTTTAGTGGATAAGGTAGCGATGGATACTCTTTAAAAGCCCTGCAAGAAGACTTTGAGCATTATGAATGCCAACTCAAGAAATGGTAAGAGAGCCTACTCGTTAACAAGAATAATAAAAAAATTGACTTTTAAGGGAAGAGTAATAAGCAGAACGAGAGGGAAGAGAAATATCTTTGCTAACTATAACCTAACATTTAGCCGCTCTAGCGTACCTCTTAAAAAACATAGCAAACGTAAAAGCCCTTAATAACAAAACTGACAAGACTTAGGGTCCTTAGGAATAAGAAGAGGGGATAAAGGTTTTTACCCAAAAAATTCTTTTACAATCCCGTAGTTGTTCAAACTGTTGCTCTGAGTAAGGTAAATATGATATAAGTTCGGGGAATAAATAATTAAAGCGCTTGTTTATAATGGAAGAGAATAGGAATAGATTAAGTATATACGTTCCGCCAGGAGGCCCTCCCAGCGTTACACCTAGCCATGAGATTTATCATTTAATGGGGGAACATAACATTTTCAAAATGCTAGAAGACTTTTACTTGGAGCTAGACAAAAGTGCTATTCGAAAGATGTTCCCGGCAGACATGAAAGAAGCTTCAAAAAAATCAGGCGCATTTTTTGTATTTCTTTGTGGGGGCCCGCCATTATACCAGCAACGCTTTGGCGCTCCTATGATGCGTAAAAGGCATCTAACTTTTTCCATTGATGAATCAGCCCGCCAAATATGGTTAAGTTGTTTCCACAAGATTTTAGAAAGCGCGGATAAAAAATATAATTTTCCAATGCAACATATGGCAGGATTTTTGAATTTTTTGGATAAATTTTCAAGTTGGATGGTTAATATAAAAGCTTAATATTCGCATGGCTTAATATAATTTTTTTATCCTATTTTCTTTGTCTATAAAAAGCAGTTGTTAGAAAAGAAAGAGCAAAGTGTTTGTTTTTTTTCAATGGCTTAAATTTAGCTTTTAGCTGTATTCTGAATAGGTTTTTCTAGTTTGTGCTTTTTTTATTCTATAAAGCAGCAAATATCTTAAATATAAGAGAAACCTAGGAATTGTTGGGCCCACGGAAATGAGCCGTTTTTGATAAAAGCAAAAAGCTAAAGAAAAGCAAGCTATAAGTTCTTATAGATGAAGGAAAAATAAATGGATAGCAGTCTAAAAAATATCACAATTTTTGCGCTTTTTGATAGAGGCATCAACACAGGTAAATGGGTATGGCAATAAATGTTTTTAATTTTTTGGTAGCGGAACTTGCCCTACCAGCAGAAAGTATACAAGCGGTCATTAAGCTGTTAACTGAAGGGAATACTATTCCTTTTATTTCTAGATATAGAAAAGAGGTAACTGGAAATTTAGATGAAGTGCAAATTCGAGCTATTCAAGAGCGATACAATTATTTACTCGAACTGGAAGAGCGAAAAAAATCCATAATAGAATCTGTAGAGCTACAAGGCAAGATGACAGATTCTTTAAAAATTCAGATTCAGAATTGTTTTTCTAAAGCTATCTTGGAAGACCTTTATTTACCTTATAAGCTTAAAAAACGTACTAAAGCTGCTTTAGCTAAAGAAAAAGGTTTAGAGCCTTTTGCTTTACGTATCATGGAGCAACCTATAGCAGGACATCCATTGGAGGAGGCTACGGCTTATATCGATGCTAAAAAAGGGGTAAGCAGTATTGAAGAGGTTTTAGCAGGCGCTTTGGATATTGTGGCCGATAGTATAGCAACAACTCCTAAAGTAAGAGCTTATGTACGCGAGTGCTTTGAAAACGAAGGTGTAGTTGTTTCTAGAGTTGTTGAAGGTAAAGAGAGCGCCGCCAGCAAGTATGAAGTTTATTATGCTTTTCAAGAAAAAGTTTCTAAAATTCCTTCCCATCGCTATTTAGCGATTCGTCGCGGCGAAAAAGAAGAAATATTAAATTTTCATATAGAAGTGCCTGAGGAAAATCTACAAAATACCATCAAATCTATCATAAAATATAACTCTCGGTCCCCTTTTGCCGAACTCTTAGAAAAGGGTGCGATACAAGCTTTTAAACGCTATCTCTTGCCGAGTGTAGAGACCGAAATTAAAGTACAGCTTAAAATGCAATCAGATCGCACTGCCATAGAGGTTTTTGCCGAAAATTTGCGCCATCGATTATTAGATGCTCCCTTAGGCCCTCAAGTTGTGATTGGAATTGATCCGGGCTTTCGTACAGGATGTAAATGCGTAGTGATTGATAAGACTGGCAAATTTATTGATTATAAGACCATTTATCCTTTTCAATCTACGACCGCTAAGGAACAAGCACGAGAAATTCTCCTGCAAATGATTAACACTTATCCACCTTATGCGATAGGTGTAGGAAATGGTACGGCAGGTCGAGAAACAGAAGCTTTTGTACAAGAGGTGCTTACCAAAGGCAATTTATCGAAAATTATCTTGCTTGCAGTGAATGAGGCAGGCGCTAGTGTATACAGCGCCTCTGATATCGCACGAGAAGAATTTCCTGAGCTTGATGTAACTATACGGGGGGCTATTTCTATAGCAAGAAGGCTGCAAGACCCTCTTGCTGAGCTAGTCAAAGTTGATCCTCAAGCTATCGGTGTAGGGCAGTATCAGCATGATGTAAATCAACCCTTGCTTAAAGATAAATTGCACGAAGTTGTAGAAAGTTGTGTAAACCATGTGGGAGTAGAGCTAAATACCGCTAGTGCAGCCTTATTAAGTTATGTGGCTGGCATTGGACCCCAAATGGCTTTGAAAATTGTCAAACATCGCGAAGCACAAGGGCCCTTTAAAGGACGTAAAGACCTCAAAAACGTTCCTGGATTTGGGGCTCGTACTTTTGAGCAGTCTGCTGGTTTTTTGCGTGTTCGAGCAGGAGAGCATCCTTTAGATGGTTCAGCTGTGCACCCTGAGCGTTATGAAGTAGTAGAGCATATTGCCAAAGATATAGGTGTGCCCTTAAATGCTTTAATAGGAAATGAAAACTATATTCATAAAATTGAGATCAAGCGTTATATTTCAGGATCTCTTGGGGAGCCTACGCTTAAAGATATCATAGCTGAGTTGCAGAAGCCCGGGCGTGATCCGCGCGAAACCTTTGAGAAATTGCAATTTCGTCATGATGTTAAAACTATTCAAGATCTTAAAAATGGCATGATTTTAGAAGGGATAGTCACGAATGTTGCTGCCTTTGGTGTGTTTATAGATATAGGTGTGCATCAGGATGGATTTATACATATTTCTGAGCTAGCTGATCGATATGTTAGAGATCCTTCAGAAGTAGTGCATGTTGGCAAGCGCCTTAAAGTTCGAGTATTAGCGGTTGAAGTGGACCGGAAGCGTATTTCTTTAACTGCTCGTACGGGAGAAGCTAATAGAACTAAAAAAGAAAAAGAACCTGTGAAGAAGGAAAAGAAAAGCTTTAGTTCCAATCCTTTCGCTAATCTATAAATTTAAGTTGTGGACGCTCGTTTATTAAGAAATTAAGAAGGTTTTGTCACTTATCCTAAAGCACCCCCCTTTATTAAAAGGGTTTGATTGCTAGCACCTGCGCTGGGCACTAAAATATGTAAAACGCAATTCTTGGATGATTAAATAAAAACTTAAGCGCTAGTGTAATTTAGTGGTTGTCCTCTTGATAAGAAGGGGTTAAATTTTTTTGCCTTTTTGCTGCTTACTTATAAGCATAACGCTGACTGAAGATGGGTGTAAACAAAAGTGTTGGCAATCTTTTTTAAGCAGCAGCTTTGTAGGAATTCCAGTAAGCTTCCCAATAACCATTTAATCTGCCTATTCTTAAGCTCAGCATCGCGTTAGCATTTTCTGTCTTCCACCAAGTTCCTGCTATTTTCAGCCTCTTTTGCACTACATGCCTATGACTACTCTCTATTTCGCCTGAACCAATTGGTAAGCCTTTATCTAAAGCGCTTTTATAATTCATCATATTCAGTAATGCTCCTTCATCTTTTCTCCTACTTTTCCAAAAGCAATATCTGCTCCAAAGTCGGTTATTGCTCGCTCTAATGGTAAGGA
>NZ_JAEMUC010000004.1:0-3993 GCF_018342455.1 Neochlamydia sp. AcF95
TTAGGAGAGTTTATAGAAGAAAGGCTTTTCTCTTTACCTTTATCTCTACTCTCAGTAAAAAGAGGGGGAAGTTGCTGCGAGGATGAAGAAGCTTTGGAAGAGCACTTAAGGCAAAATTCAAGGTAGGCTTGAGCTTTTTCATAGGTAGGAGTTAATTGCAAAGCTTGCAGTAAAGCTTCTATAGCAGTTGTATGCTCTCCTTTCTCAGCAAGTTCTTTACCCCGTAAGAAATGTCCTACAGCTTCTTCACTAGGCTCATGCTTAAGCTCTTCTAATGGATGAGATTCAGCTGTTTCAGCCAAGTGTCTCACCGTGTAGTTGGGTGCATGTCTTTCAATAAGCTTTCTATCTAGAGGGCAAAGCTTATTGCGCGCTAAGCATTGGATAATGGTATCTTCGTTGAAGGTATGGCCACAAGGAAACAAAGTAACAGCCCGAGTCATCAGCTCACCTGAAACAGCATCTTCTATATTCTCTGAAACTGTTGTGCGGAAAGTCACCTGAGTGCTAGAAGTAGAAGATGAAGGGATCATAATAAGCTCCTTAAAGTTTTATGATAAGCGATTGCCTTAAATGCCGGTCTAACCTGCTTTTTAAACTCTTGCCTTACCTTTTCGCCATTAACTTATTCTTTTCATCTTTATTGATCAATTTTTATTTTAAGAGAAAAGCAAGGGAAGCTTTGTTGGCATTATAATAAAAGGTTTAGCTCTTTCCCTATATGTTAGCGTTTAAAGCTTTTTTGTAGGCTGCGCAACAAGCTAAAAGCTTAATCTACAAACTTAGGTGAAAGGCTAGGGAGGTGGATTCCCGTTTATTCATCAAAGCAAAGAAGGGCATAAAAAGCAAACCCCTCTTCATAATTCATTCTAACGGGAATTGCCATTCAATCTAATTCGCAGCGAGCGGATTGCCATCTAATTCGATCCGCGCCCTAGCCCCTCGAAGCCGCAAGATTTCTGGGGGAATGACAGTAAGCTGATTACTGCTTAAATAAAGCTCTTCTAGCCTAGCAAGCTGTCCGATGGATGCAGGAATAGTCGTTAGTCGATTGTTACTTAGGTAAAGCGATTGCAGCTGAGAAAGCTGTCCGATGGATGCAGGAATAGTTGTTAGCCGGTTGCCACTTAGGCATAGCTCCTCAAGCCTAACAAGCTGCCCGATGGATGTAGGAATAATCCTTAGCTGATTGTTGCTCGAGGAAAGCCGTCTTAGCTGAGAAATATCCCCTATCTGAGTAGGAATAACCGTTAACTGGTTGTTGCTTAAGTAAAGCCATTTCAGCTTAGAAAGCTGTCCAATTTCCGCAGGAATAGCGGTTAACAGATTTCCATGTAATCTAAGCATTAGCAGCTGCGAAAGCCGTCTTATCTCAGTAGGAATAGCGGTTAGCTGGTTGTTGCCTAAGCTAAGATCTCGCAGTCCAGAAAGCTGCCAAATCTCTGGGGGTAAATAAGTCAAGCCTACCCCATCTAAGTTCAGTTTGATAATGTTTTTACCATGCTTTTCTATCCACTGCGTTAACAGCTCTCCTTTTTTCTTTAAAGATAAAGCTTTTATCTGTGGTTGATTTAAGTACTCTGTTCCTCCAGGTAGCTTTTGCCAAAGTAAGAGACGGTTAGTATTTAACAGATAAGAGGAGTAATTAGAAAGGGTAATAGCCTTGCTTTCCTTAGCATTTCCTTCAAATTCCGTAGGAGAAAGAAAAGCGGCTAAGTTAAAGAGTTTTTGAAAAATATAGGGTACTTTTTCTTCAATAGAAAGATTAGGCTTAATTCCATAAATCTTATCTAAAATGTCAGCTTGTGCTATGAGATCCCTATTCCCCTCAGGAAAATGAACCTGGAGGATTGCTTTATAAAGCGAGGTCATGGAAATAGGAGTAGTAGATGGAGGAGAAAGAGCTTGAATTTCATTAGTCGAGGTGGTAGATGAAGAAGAAATAGAAGATTGGGAAGCAGCTGGGTAAAGAGAGGAAGAGCCCTGGTGGATTTGCCGCAGCTTTTCAACGACAAATTGCCTAACCTTTTTATTTTCTCCTAATAATTCTTTTGTCCATTTATAGCTTATCTTTTCTTTCTTATTTAGCTCTTCACCCTCTTGACTCATCAGCTCTTCGACTTGATTCTCTAATATCTTCTTTAATATAGAGTTTTCTTGAATGGAGGGCTCTTCTAACAGATTGAATAAAAGTTCAGTATAGCGTTCTTTAGAAGGCTCTGTAGAAGAAAGGCTTTTTTCTTTACCTTTATCTTTATCATGGAAAGAAGGAGGAAGTGGCTGCGAAGATGAAAAAGCTTCGGAAGAGCGCTTAAGGCAAAATTCAAGGTAGGCTTGAGCTTTTTCATACGTAGGAGTTAATTGCAAAGCTTGCAGTAAAGCTTCTATAGCAGTGGCATGTTCTCCTTTCTCAGCAAGTTCTTTACCTCGTAAGAAATGTCCTACAGCTTCTTCACTAGGCTCATGCTTAAGTTCTTCTAATGGATGGGAATCAGCTGTTTCAGCTAGGTGCCTCACGGTATAGTTAGGAGCATGCCTTTCAATAAGCCTTCTATCTAGAGGACAAAGCCTATTGCGGGCTAAGCATTGGATGACGGTATCTTCGTTAAAGGTATGACCGCAAGGAAACAAAGTAACTGCCCGAGTCATCAACTCTCCTGAGACCACGTCTTCTATATTCTCTGAGACTGTACTGCGGAAAGTTACCTGGGTGCTAGAAGTAGAAGATGAAGGGATCATAATAAGCTCCTTAAAGTTTTAGGATAAGTGATTGCCTTATGTGTAAGCTGAGCCTACTTCTTTTAAGGCTTGCCTTACCTTTTCGCCATTAACTTATTCTTTCTATCTTTATTGATCAATTTTTATTTTAAAGAAAAAAAAGAAAAGCTTTGTTGGCATTTGGTAGAAGTTATAGCCGCTGTTCTTACCTCTTATCAATTTTTATCTCATCTTTTTGGATTAGCCTCTCAAAGTTTTTGCTCCCAAACCTTCCATTTCATAGCCTGCATAACCTGCTAAAAGGCTTAAAAGGGAAAATTTTTGCCAATTATACGCTACCTATCTGAAACCTTAGCCCAAAGGCTAGGAAAGATAGATTCCCGTTTATTCACCAAAGTAAACAAGCGTACAAAAAGATAGGATTGACTTCATACTGCCATCTAAAGAGGGTTACCCTCTATATTAAACCTCTTTACCTTAGGAAGGTGAGGAATAATGGTTAGCTGGTTATAGCTTAGGTCAAGCTCTTGCAGATGAGAGAGCTGCCCTATCTGAGCAGGAAGAGCAGTTAGGTGGTTATCGCCTAAGTTAAGCGTTTGCAGCCTAGAGAGCTGCCCTATCTCTGCACGAATAATGGTTAGCTGGTTGTTACTTGAGTCAAGCTTTTGTAGCTTAGTAAGCTGCCCTATCTCTGCAGGAATAGCGGTTAGCAGGTTGTTACTTGAGTCAAGCTTTTGTAGCTTAGTAAGTTGCCCTATCTCTGCAGGTATAGCGGTTAGCAGGTTGTTACTTATGTCAAGCTTTTGCAGATTGGAAAGCTGACCTATTTTTGGAGAAAGAGTAGTTAACTGATTATTACTTAGGTTAAGCGTTTGCAGCTGCGAGAGCTGCCATATCTCTGGTGGTAAAAAGGTCAAGCCTACCCCATCATCCAAGTCCAGTTCGATAATGTTTTTACCTTGCTCTTCTATCCACTGTGTTAGCAGTTCTCCTTTCTTCTTTAAAGGTAAAGTTTTAATGTGTAGTTGATTTAAGTAATCTGTCCCTCCAGGTAGTTTGTGCCAGAATAAGAGGCGGTTAATATTTAGTAGATAGGAGGAATAATTAGAAAGAGTGAAGGTCTTGCTTTCCTTAGCATTTCCACCTAAAGGAGAAAGAGAAGCGGCTAAGGTAAAAAGTTTTTGAAAGATGTAGGGTACTTTTTCTTCAATAGAAAGATTAGGCTTAATTTCATAAATCTTATCTAAAATGCCAGCTTGTGCTATGAAATCCCCC
>NZ_JAEMUC010000005.1:0-5094 GCF_018342455.1 Neochlamydia sp. AcF95
TAAGAGACAGGGTTAAGATAAACCGCTCTAATCATCAACACGCATAAGATAGCGTCAGCAGATTAAATTCTTGGACGGCCCTTCTTACCCGTGTTTTTATTTTCCCTCCATCCTTTAATGGTTTCATCCGAAAACCATAAGGTTATGCTTCCTCTTTGCACTAAAGCTTTGTTATAATCGGACCAGTTACGTATGCGGTAGTTAAGCTTTTTTTCCATAGCTTGCCTATATTTTTGTTGTTGCAAACTAATTTTATAGCTCTTATGTGTTAAAGGGCAATCTTATCGCATACACTTCTTAGCATTTACGCAACAACGCCATGTAATTAATAAATTTAAAATTTAATCTTTTGCTTGTTGCCAAGCGGAGCGCTGAATAGCCTTAAATAAAGATTTTTAAGAAAAAAGCTTAGAGGATTAGCCTTTATAGGCTTTGCAAGCAGATATTAATTTCCACCTATCTTTATGTATAACTAAGCTATAATTGGCACACATGGCATATATCTAACAAGATTAAATTTTAACTTAAACGTTTAATAAAAAACATTAAGCTCCTTGTAGGCATTCTCTCTTCTATTGATAAACCTATAGATACTAATCTGATGATAGGTTGCCTTTAGAGCTTAGCTTTCAGCTCTCTACTACCACCTAAAAAACGGAATAAATTTTTGGATAACTAAAAAATGTTTTAGATTAGTTCAGAGTGTAGAAATGGGTAGGATAATTAAAATTGAGGTTTTAGCAACTTATTCATTTATGATAAATCAATCGTTGCTCTAGCCGAGTATAAACGTTAGATTCGCCATGAATAATGAAGCCAATTTAATAGAATGAAAGGATTTTTATTCCTTCTTGCCTCTTTGGATAAGAAGAACGTTTATCCCCAAAATTAAAAAAAATTAAGGGCCTTAACTTTAGGTAAGCCTTACTTACTGTGAGGGTTAGCAGCAAAATTATTAGGAGTACCCCTATAAAAAGGTTCTTAAAAGCCTCAGTCAATCCTAATATGCTATCCTATTCAATAGGGAAATATAAATAGCCATGATTACAGCCACAAGGATAATCTTTTACGACTACAGCCATTGCCTTGGAAATAAAAATAGATGGCCTTTATGCCTCAAGCTATCCTAGAAATGAATCAAATAGAATTAGAAGGAAGCAAAGGAAAAGTCATTAAGTTGCTATAATAAGGGGAAAGTATCAAGGATGCTCCTATCCTAGCGGAGACAGAACTAGAAATTACTACGAATGCCGGTAAGCAAGCCTTCCCAGAAGGCAAATAGTATAAACAACCTACAGTAAAGCTAAAAAGAAGGAGAAGAGTATCTAACCATCTTTACAGCCCTACAACATAGTCTAAGCCTTAATTGTCTTCAAGCAAGAGTGCTCCTATCAAGATCTTTGAATTTACTAAGGTTAGGTTTTAAAAACTTAGTCAGAGTCATAACAATCAGAAGAATCCTCATCACTACTACATTCATAATAACAATTCTGTAAGTCAAAGTTTATCCCATTAGATGACCCGGATTGCCCACTTTTTTTATCTATTCCTTGAAATATTTTAATTGCAAATTCTTTCTTATTAGGATCCATCAAAGCATTTATATAAGCTAAAGAAAGAATTTTTAAATCTTTTATAATCTTTAAAGTTTTTGCTCTCAGTTCACCTTCTCGATCTGATAACGTTTTATTGAGACTTTCTAATCCACCTATAAAACCAGTAGAGGTTTTATCATTTTCATCAATTGGCGAACTTACTTTTGGGTTATCACACAAATCTATAAAATATCTTTTTGACTTACTTACCTTTTCTTGTGAATAATCGGATAAATTAGCATAAATAGAAACAAAATTGATTTCTAAATATTTTGCATAGTATAAGTATTTTCTGCCTATGACTCTCATATAATCTAACGAAGAGTTTTCTAGCTTCTGCACATAAGCCCAACATACAGCTTGGATATCTTGTGAATTCCTTCTTTCTATGGTCAAAAAATTAAAATTTGAAATCCTCACTTTATCCTCAAAATTTTTTTCCGCTTGTTGTAGGTTTAAGTATAATTGTTCTTCTAATTCTTTTACTTTAGCGGAAAAATCACCTTCAGCAGGGTTTGTTTTTTCGCTGAAGTTGATTTTTTTGAAGTAATCCCTCCGCTTTATCTTTCTTTCTACAAAAGAGTTTTTTATATTTGAGACATATTGAGCATACTCGTCTTTTAAAAGATTTACATTTTTTGAAAATTCATTTTCTAAAGATCTAGCACAAGCTAAAAACTCAGATTCTGCTTTTGCAGAAGGCTGATGCGCCTTTTCGAAGACAAATTCCCGCTGCTCACCGTCACCGGCTGTGTGATCATTTCCATCTGTCTTAGCATGCTGATAACCTGGATAACGTTTGGGACCGAACAAACGCTTTCTTATAAGACGATAACCTGCCGAGGTGGCACCCAAGACAATAGAATTTTCTTTTTGCCTAGATTTCCAATTTTTTTCTCTCGTTTGAGATTCTTTTTCATGCATAAGAGCTATATGTATACGATCTCCCTCCATCTGTAAATGGGTACAAGATAAGAAAAACTGAGGAATTGCTGCTTTAAACTTATCTTGGCCACCTCCTCCTTTTCCAGTATAGGGGCAATTCCAATGAATGCGTTTAATTCTTTTTTCTCTGAAATGATTATGAAGGAATTGTCCATCAATGCCAAACAATACTGTCACTCCTAGTTCTCTTAGACGGGAAACTCTCTGCATGACATCTTCTTTCTTTTCAGCAGGGACAGTCAGCTCTGTAGCAACAATGGAGGAAGCTAAAAGAGGATGAGTCTTCTCATGTTTCTTGATAAAAGCCTCAGTAAAGGTAAAAGTTCCTTCTCCTATAAACAACCTCTTTTTACATGTCTTAGCTTTCCATGTGGAAACTTCTTGTTCTAAATGAAGATCTTTTACCTCTTTGTTGTTTTGATCGTATAATGTATTAAGGAGAATCTGTCTATAAAGCTTTTTATTTAGAGATTTTTTAAGATGAAGAAGAGAAATAAGGCTATGGGCATTGCTGTTTGATGGTAGTTTTTTAGCTTTCTCGTAAAAACGGCGTGCTTTATAAAAATTTGCCTGTTTAAAGGCTGCTTCTAAGCTCGCTAGATAGGTACTATGTTTCGATTCATTATCGGAATGAATAGATTTATCTTTAAATTGAGGCTGAAGAATTTTAATAGAGTCGTAAAATTTAATTGCTATAGAACCATTTGGCAATTCTGTTAGACTTTCAATTTGAGAATTTTCATTAGAAAAGGTATGATTAAAGGCAATTTTTCCTTCTATGTCTACTACAAATATTGAAGAAATCCCACTATTATATGTTCCACATATTATAGAGCCATTTGAAAGTGTTATCATAGCAGTGGCATTCCTTAATTCAGCTTTAGCTATACGCATAGGTTCTTTTGCAAGGTCATCTCTATAATAGAATGTTACGCTCCGCATATTACTGACAGCAATCGCTTGATCATCTAGACAAGCATAAAGGAAACCAGAATCATAATTCTTCCATCGATCTTTATTTTTCCACGTTTGTTCAGTTTGCGCTTCTATATCATCTTCCATATCATACATTGTAAGCAGCTCTTTATTGTCTTGATGTAAAAACAAAACTTTCGTCTTCGAAGCTAAGAGAATATTAGAAATATTTTCCTTCTTAGCGCGGCTAGGTAATTCAATAAATCTTCTTTGGGTTTGATCGAATTGCTCCCAGCGGACAGTACTTTTGTCTAGAATAGCAAGAGAGCTATCACCTAACACTAGAATTTCTGTCTGCGAATCTACTTCCTCTACCTCGCCTGTAAGAAAATTAAGCTTTTTTAGCCCTGTCTCTCCTCTTTCTTTTTCCAAAATTTTTTCGTATTTTATAAGCGCCCAGGCATCATGAAAATAGAGAATTTCAGTAATAGATTGCTGAACCCTCGTATCAATTATTTTTCCTGAAACATGCAATTGCCCTTTTTCATCTCCTAAGATCAGCGAGCCATCGCTTTTCTCTGCTAAAGCTGTAATGCACGCAGCATTTTTTACTTCAGTGACTTCATAAGTATCCGTTGGCCAATCCCATGTTGTAACAGTATCGTCAATCGCATAGCTGATTTTCCCGTCTGCTCGACAAATAAATATGGCGCCAGAAGGCAATCTTAACATCGTTCTATTATTCCAAGTCTCAATCTCAGGAGAGGACGGCTCAAGGGTTACTGCATGTGTTTCTGCTTGATATGTAGGTTGTACAAAGAAACCTTGTAGCAATCGTTTTATTTTAGCAGCCGAGGATAAATGAGTTAATGCCTCGGTCCTGACTTGGGGCGATATGCTTACAGGAAAAAGACCTTCTTATTTAGGAACTTTGGCATAAATTTTTTCGCTTCCGGTTCCTTCAAAAAAATTAAAAGTACCTTCTAGGGTCGTATGAGTAGCTATTGGATTAAATGAAAATGAAAACATATTGCTTCCTTGAGGCAAATACAAGTTAACTTAAGATTTAAAAATATATGTATAGCTTAATTTTAATATTCAACACAATTGAAAATAAAAATTTACTTTCATACGCAGGGAAATTGCATGAAGATTTAAGTTGACAGAGTGGGAGGTATAATTATCATTATCTCTATCCTTACAAAGGAGAGATGAATGAATATACATAAGCCAAATAGCATTTTTATTGCATTTAAGAATCTAGAAGATCCAAGGAAACAGCGGAACCAAGCTTATAGTTTGTTTGACGTGATTACCATTAGCATCCTGGCGATTTTATGTGGTGCAGATGACTGGGTGTCGATCCATTTATGGGCGTCTTGCAATTTACCTTGGCTGCAAGGGCATGGAATTTGCTTAGCAGGCGTGCCATCGCATGATACTTTAGGAAGATTTTTTCGCTATGTATCTGCCTCGAATTTTGAAAGATGTTTTGTACAATGGACCCAAAATATTGCTGGAGCCATTAAAGGAGTGATTGCTATAGATGGCAAAACATTAAAAGGCTCGCATGATATAGCTCGTGAAGGAAAAGCAATTCACATGGTTAGTGCCTTTGCAGCAGAGAATAAGCTAATAC
>NZ_JAEMUC010000006.1:0-28453 GCF_018342455.1 Neochlamydia sp. AcF95
TTGAAGCCCGTTCCTGAAAACCGACTTCGGAGGGCCTTCTCCATCATTTGTACAGCTTAAGCACAAAGTTTTAGTTCATATTGAACTTCTTTGCGCGCCTGCGGCGCACCTTCAATGGCCAGATAAAGTTCATACTCATGATGCTCTCTTGCTCCGCAGTACTCTGTACCACGATCGGTCAATATTCTTAAGATACGAATATCTTGCTCTTCAAACCAGGGAATGACTTGGTCATTCAGCATATCTGCTGCTACCAACGCATTTTTTCTATCGTATAGTTTGACAAAAGCTACCTTAGAATAGGTATCGATCACTGTCTGTTGATAAATGCGTCCCACACCTTTAATAGTGCCTACGTAATAGGTATCTTGAGATAATAAATAGCCTGGATGTTCAGTTTCAATTTCGCCATGTGCTTCTTTTTCTTCCTTGGCTTTTTCAAGAGCTTTTAGTTGATCCTCTGTTAATATCATTTCTTCTTGAGCCATTTTAGCTTCCAATGCTTTGAGACGTTTTTGAAAGGTCTCAAGATTGTATCGTAGCCAAACAGAACGTACGCCACCTGGCGAAATGAAAACTCCTTGCTTCTTAAGCTCGTTGCATACTCTTAACTACCCATAAGCAGGCTTTTGAAGAGCAAAATCAACAACAGCTTTTTCGATGGACTCGTCCACCCTGTTTTTTATACAGGGTTTTTTACGTGTCATATCCTGAAGAGCTGCTTCTCCACCTGTTTCATAAAGTTCTTTGAATCTATAAAAGCTATCTCTAGAATATCCCATCATCTTACACGCCTGGGATACATTTCCTAATGTTTCAGCTAGCTTTAAAACACCGAGTTTA
The DNA here is from genome assembly GCF_018342455.1 of Neochlamydia sp. AcF95. Lineage (NCBI taxonomy): Bacteria > Pseudomonadati > Chlamydiota > Chlamydiia > Parachlamydiales > Parachlamydiaceae > Neochlamydia > Neochlamydia sp. AcF95. The sequence continues at coordinate 844 of NZ_JAEMUC010000006.1, forward strand.
TTTTTAATGACTTTTTGATGAGTTGCTAAATTTGACATTTGATACTCCTTATTAGTCTTAAGCCGCTCACTTCAACTTCAGCCTTGCCAATTTTAATGAGCGACAGGGCTTCAAGCTTCGCGGCTTTTAAATTGAGTTTCCTTTATTTTTATCACAAATGTCAGATTAAGTCCTATCTATTACACATTAAGTCATTGCAAAATTTTATTACTGTACGATGATTTCTTCCATATAGTCGGTAGGCGAGCTCCAAGGCTTTACTGATATGCTTAAATGCCTTATTAAAATTGCCTTGTTGCTGATAGATACCTCCTAATTGATTATAACAAATTGCCACATTGTGATGATTTTCACCAAAAAGCTTAACGCTAATGGTAAGCGCTTTAGTGCTATACTCTGCCGCCTTGCCTAAATCGCCTTTCTCTTTGTAAATTTCTCCTAGAGTGCTGTAACGAGTTACCACCCTAAGATGATTTTCACCAAAAAGCTTGAGCTCAATGTCAAGTGCTTTGTTGCCACACTTTGCCGCCTTGTCTAAATTGCCTTGGGCTTGATAGATTACTCCTAGGTTGCTATAATTGGTTTCCACGTGAGAATGGTTTTCACCAAAAAGCTTAAGCTCAATGTCAAGTGCTTTGTTGCTACACTCTGCTGCCTTCTCTAAATTACCCTGATCTTTATAGATTGCTCCTAGATTACTGTAATTGATTGCTACGTCGGGATGATTTTCACCAAAATGATTAAGGTTAATAGCAAGTCCTCTGTTACTACACTCTGCTGCCTTGCCTAAATTGCCTTGGTCTTTATAGATTGCTCCTAGATTGCTGTAATTGATTGCCACGCTGGGATGATTTTCACCAAAAAGCTTAAGGTTAATAGCAAGCGCCTTAGTGCTATACTTTTCAGCCTTCTCTAAATTACCCTGATCTTTATAGATTTGTCCTAGATTGCTATAATTGATTGCCACGCTGGGATGATTTTCACCAAAAAGCTTAAGGTCAATAGCAAGCGCTTTAGTGCTATACTTTTCAGCCTTCTCTAAATTGCCTTGTTCTTTATAGATTTGTCCTAGATTGCTATAATAGATTGCTACGTCGGGATTATTTTCACCAAAAAGCTTAAGATTAATGATAAGCGCTTTAGTGCCATACTCTGCCGCCTTGTCTAAGTTGCCTTGATCTTGGTAGATTTGTCCTAGGTTGCTGTAACAACTTGCCACCCTAGAATGATTTTCGCCATAAAGCTTAAGGTCAATGGCAAGCGCTTTCTTGCTAAACTCTAACGCTTTGTCTAAATTGTCTTGGGCTTGGTAGATTTGCCCTAGGTTGCTATAATCGATTGCCACGCCGGGATGATTTTCTCCAAAAAGCTTAGGATCAATAGCAAGCGCTTTGTTACTACACTCTGCTGCCCTGCCTAAATTGCCTTGATGTTTATAGATTTGCCCTAGATTGCTGTGACAAATTGCCACCCTAGAATGATTTTCACCAAAAAGCTTAACGCTAATGGCAAGCGCCTTTTTACTATAATCAGTCGCTTTGTCTAAATTGCCTTGAGCTTGGTAGATTGCTCCTAGATTATTATAATCTCTCGCTACCGTGGGATGATTTTCTTCAAAAAGCTTAAGGTCAATGGCAAGCGCTTTTTTGCTATATTTTACCGCTTTGTCTAAATTGCCTTGCTCTTTGTAGATTTGTCCTAGGTTATTGTAATATCTTGCTATCATAAAATGATTTTCACCAAAAAGCTTAAAATTAATGGCAAGCGCTTTTCTGCTATACTCTACCGCCTTGGCTAAATTGCCTTGATCTTGATAGATTGCTCCCAGGTTGCTATAACAACTTGCCACACTAGGATGATTTTCACCAAAAAGCTTAATGCTAATGGCAAGCGTTTGGTTGCTATACTTTGCCGCCTTATCTAAATTGCCTTGCCCTTTGTAAATGATGCCAAGAGCATTTAAAACCTCCGTATCTTGTGGATTTGCGTTTTTTGCTTGCTGATACCATTTTTCTGCTTTTTTATTTTGAGAAAGCCTTCGAAGTATATCTCCTCGCGTCTTTGGCGAATTATCCTCCAAATCAGAAGATTTAAGCGCATCTTCATTGCCTGCTAAAAATTCTTGGATACACTGATAAAAAGGAATAAAAGTCTGGTAGATTTTTTTTATCTTTTTTAAGGCTTGATGATCTAAAGCAAACTGCTTTTCAATAAGATCTGGATCCTCAAATCCAAAGGGCTTAAGGAGAGGATTCATCATCTCCTGTTGTGCCTGATAATGAGAATAAGTTTTAAGACGCATGAACAATGCTAGGCTCATCCATTCCCTTAACCTTTCAGTGGCTCCTTTTGTTATGATCCCTAACTCACTTAGCTTATCAAGCCTAGTAAAAGTGTCGAAAGCTGCTACTTTTTTAAGGACAGCTAGTCGATCCAAAGCTAAATGAGGAAAGCGATAAAAATCATTTTTAACTTTAAAAAGCATACCCTCTCTATCTAAATCACCCATTCCCGGGTTAAAAGCTTCCATATCAGCTAGCACCAGATGCTGCTTGGCTAAATACTGGCGCAGATCGAGGCTTCTTTGATAGGACATATCAAACACGTCTCGAATTTTCTCATCATAGGCTTTAGTTAGCCCCCCATTACCTAGCAAATGAGTAAAGTTTAGCAATTCCATAGGAAGATGGGGCTCTTTTTTATGCCACCACTGACCTTCTTCATCTTTACCAATATACTGGGCCATCTGTCCAGGAGTTTGGATAAGCTCGAATGTCTTGCCATTGCCTAAAGGAGTTTTACAACCTTTTCCTTCTACTCCTGCCCCATCAAAGGCAAAGCCCCGAGGTGTTAAACCATCAAAAAAATTGATGGCTTTTAAGCAAGGAATGTTTAAAGCAGGAAGAATGGTTTCCCCTAAGTTTATGACTTTTAGATGAAGTAGATTTGTAAGATTCCTAAAGTACTTTTTATTTATAGAAGTGTCTTCTTGGATAAGAATGCCAAATTCTAAGTCAGAGTAAGGGGTCATCTCTTCCCTAGCTAGAGAACCAAATCCTATCATAGCATATTCACAAGGTGCATCACCTAAGACATCTATGGCTTGATTGACTAGAGTGCTAAAGAAGTTTTTTACACCCTTTGCAATGTCTCTATAAACCTCTCTTACTTCTTGAGGAGAGGGATTCTCGGACAGAATTTGTATTTTTTCCTCTATTTCTTCTCTAAAATTTTTTAATACTTCGCGATTGCCTTCGAATTGTTTTTCTATTAATTCATTGCTTAAAGATTTTCCTTCACAAAGTTTAGTAAGTAAGCGTTGAACATTAATAAGTTTCTTTTTGATAATCTTTTGTTGATCTGCCGAAGAAATACGTAAGGAGTAATTGTATAATCCTGCGGCTTGTAGGAGAGTTTCAGCAGTTCCTTTATCGCTATAAACATCACCTAATTTTTCTATGCAAAAAGCTTCTTTAACAAAGTTATCTCTTTGCATAACAAGCTTTAAGGCTAGAGTATGGGTTTTTTCAGCTAAAAAACTGCCTTCAACTAGCCGCCTCCATTCCTTACAGACTATTTTAGCTTGGCATAAATCTTTTAACCCTAATTCTTCGAATATCTTTAAACTAATCTCTTCATAGACGGTAGAACCTCTTACAGAAAGGCTAGCATGTTCTTCTTCATGTTTAAAGGTAGGAAATATCAAGGGGTGAATACGGGGAGGTTCTGATAAAACGTGATTCATAAGCTTAGCCTGTTTTTTGCTAGTTATAGTTTTTTAGCCCAAAATAACTGGCAATACATTTGAATGCAAGAAAGGTCTATTTTAAATTTTAACTACTATATAAATTATAAAAAAGATAACAAAAAAGTTTGCTTTGTGAAACGTTTTTGAGCCAAAGATAAGGGGTAAGATTCTTTTGTATATAGAGATTGCTTAGCCACGCACGGGCTGATTGTTTCTGAAACCAATGCCGCTCTAGTCATAGTAAAAAGAAGGGTTAGCCTTAATCTATAACTTTTCTTATTCAAAATGAAACTAGATAGGTAGTTTTACAATATACCTGGGGATTCAGCAAGGCAGAATGTAAAAATAGCTAGCATCAGGTATAAGATAACAGCTTGCAAACGTCACATGCTTTTCAGTATTTCCTACTACCTAAGCTTTTGGAGAAACAGATGCAATAAAGGATAGCTTGCAAGTCGGCTCGTTAAAAGATAAAGAAGGCGGCATATTGGCTATCAATAAGACAGGATTCTTAAAAAATGGCTAGCCAAGTAATGTAACACCTACCCTAAAAAATTATTTTTGCCCAGGCTGTTTTGAGTAAGCCTCTAAGAAGAGGTTCATTAAGTCATTGCAAAATTTTATTACTTTAGGATGATTTCTTCCATATAGACGATAGGCGAGCTCTAAGGCTTTACTCATATGCTCAAATGCCTTATCAAAATTGACTTGTTGTTGATAGATACCTCCTAGATTATTATAAAGAATTGCTGTGTTTGGATGATTTTCACCAAAAAGCTTAACGCTAATGGCAAGTGCTTTGTTGCTACACTCTTCCGCATTGCCTAAATTGCCTTGCTCTTGGCAGATTTGTCCTAGATTGCTGTAATCTATTACCACCATAGGATGATTTTCTCCAAAAAGTTTAAGGTTGATAGCAAGCACTTTGTTACTATACTCTACCGCTTTGTCTAAATGGCCTTGGTCTTTATAGATTTGTCCTAGGTTATTATAATGGGTTGCCACACTAGAATGATTTTCACCAAAAAGCTTAAGGTTAATGGCAAGCGCCTTTTTCATATACTTTGCCGCATTAGCTAATTTGCCTTTGTCTTTGTAGATTGCTCCCAAATTATTGTAATCTCTTGCTACAGCGGGATGATTTTCCCCAAATAGCTTAAGATCAATAGCAAGCGCTTTGTTGCTATACTCTATCGCCTTGCCTAAATTGCCTTGGTCTTGATAGATTGCTCCTAGGTTGCTGTAACAACTTGCCACCATAGGATGATTTTCTCCAAAAAGTTTAAGGTTGGTAGCAAGCACTTTGTTACTATACTCTACCGCTTTGTCTAAATGGCCTTGGTCTTTATAGATTTGTCCTAGGTTATTATAATGGGTTGCCACACTAGAATGATTTTCACCATAAAGCTTAAGATTAATGGCTAGCGCTTTGCTGCTATGCTCCAACGCCTTGCCTGAATTGCCTTTGTCTTTGTAAATTGCTCCTAAATTATTGTAATCTCTTGCTATATTGGGATGAGTTTCGCCAAATAACTTAAGGTCAATGGCAAGCGCTTTAGTGCTATACTCTACAGCTTTGTCTAAAGTACCCTGGTCTTGGTAGATTAGTCCTAGGTTGTTATGACGAATGGCCACAATGGGGTGATTTTCACCAAATAAGTTAAGGTCAATGGCAAGTGCTTTATTTAAATACTCTGCCGCCTTTTTTAAATCTCCTTGTATTTTATAGATTTGTCCTAGGTTGTTATAATAAGTTGCCACCGTAGAATGATTTTCTCCAAAAAGATTAAGGGTGATAGCAAGCGCTTTGTTACTATACTCTAACGCCTTTTCTAAATTGCCTTGAGCTTTGTAGATTTGCCCTAGGTTGTTATAATGAGTTGCCACTATAGTATTATTTTCTCCCAAAGCCTTAAGGTCAATAGCAAGCGCTTTGTTACTATACTCTAACGCCTTTTCTAAATTACCTAGCTCTTTGTATATTGCTCCTAAATTGTTGTAACATATTGCCACTCTGGGATGATTTTCACCATAAAGCTTAAAGTCAATAACAAGCGCTTTAGTACTGTACTGTACCGCTTTGCCCAAATTGCCTTGATCGTGATAAATGTTTCCAAGAGCACTTAAAACCTCCGAATTTTCTGGATTTTCTTTTGTCGCGAAAAGATAGCATTTTTCTGCTTTTTTATATTGAAAAAGCCTTAAGGCTATATCCCCTTGTGTCTTTGGCGAATTATCTTCCAAGTCAGAAGATTTAAGTATGTCTTCATTGCCTGTTAGAAATAATGTAATCGCTTGATAGAAAGGAATAGAAATGTGATAGATTTTTTTTATTTTTTCTAAAGCTTTATGATCTAAGGCAAGCTGCTTTTTAGTAAGCCCTTGGTCCTCAAATCCAAAGGGCTTAAGGAGAGGATTCATCATCTCCTGTTGCGCTTGATAATGGGAATAGGTTTTGAGGCGCATGAATAATCCTAGGCTCATCCATTCCCTTAACCTTTCAGTGGCTCCTTTTGTTATAATCTCTAACTCACTTAGCTTATTAATCCTAGTAAAAGTATCGGTAGCTGCTATTCTTTTAAGAAGGGCTAGCCTATCCAAAGCTAAATGAGGAAAACGATAAAAATCATTTTTAACTTTAAAAAGCATGCCATGCCTATCTAAATCACCCATTCCTGGATGAAAAGCTATCATATCAGCTACCACCAGGTGCTGCTTAGCTAAATACTGACGCAGATCAAGGCTTTCTTGATAAGGGGTATTAAGTATTTCTTGAATATTTTCATTATAGGTTTTAATTAATTCGCGATTCCCTAGCAGATGAGTAAAGTTTAGCAATTCCATCGGAAGATGAGGCTCTTTTTCATGCCACCACTGGCCTTTCTCATCTTTGCCAATATATTGGGCCATCATTTCAGGAGTCTGGATAAGCTCAAATGTTTTGCCATTGCCTAAAGGGGTTTTACACCCCTTTCCTTCTACTCCTGCCCCATCAAAGGCAAAGCCCCGAGGTGTTAAACCATCAAAAAAATTGATGGCTTTTAAGCAAGGAATGTTTAAAGCAGGAAGAATGGTTTCTCCTAAGTTGATAACCTGCAAGTGAAGGAGGATTGTAAAACACTTGAAATACTCTCTATTTACTGAAGTATCTTGTTCTATAAGAATGCCAAATTCTAGGTCTGAATAAGGAGTCATCTCTTCTCTAGCTAGGGAGCCAAAACCTATCATGGCGTATTCACATGGAGCAGGACCTAAATTGTCAAAAATTTGTATTGCAAGCTGCTCAAAGAAAATTTTTATCTGGCAAGCTATCTCAGCATATAGATCTCTCACCTCTTGGCAAGAAGGAGTTTCCGGTAGCTTTTGAATTTTCTCACCTATTTCTTCTCTGAATTTTTTCAATACCTTACGATTGTTTTCAAATTGTTTTTCTACTACCACCGGATCAAAAGGTCTGCCTTTACATTTTTTAACAAGAAGATTTTGAACTTGGGAAAGTCTATCTTTAAGAACTTTTTGCCGCTCTTGAGGAGCTAGGCGTAAGGCATAATTGTAAAGCCCTGCCGCTTGCAGAAGCGTTTCTGATGTCTCTTTTCTTAAATAAACATCACCTAATTTTTCTATGCAAAAGCTTTCTTGAATAGGGTCTTTCTTTTCAACAGTACTCTTTAAGGCTTGGGTATAGGCTTTTTCACTTAAAAAGCTACTTTCAACTAGTTGTTTCCATTCCTTACAGACTAGTTTAGCCTGGCATAGATCTTGTAATCCTAATTCTTTGAATATCTTTAAGCTAATCTCTCTATAGGCAGTAGTATCTCTTGCAGAATAGCTACCATGTGCTTCTTCATTCTTAAAGGCAGGAAATATAAGTGAGTGAATACGGAAATGCTCTGATGAAAGCTGATTCATAAACTTATCCATTTTTTAGCTAGCTTTAGCTTTTTTAAGCGATGCTCTTTATTCATGAAATGAAGCTTTAATTTCAAGCGCTTTCTTAGCATAATTAGCTACCAATTCCAATCTTTTCTGGCATTCTATAAAGTTTTCTTAGGGCGCTAAACATCATTACAATAGAAAAATGTTTTTCCTTAAACAATAGTGCTGTCTTAATGTTAATCGCTTTCTCGGCATATTGGATTGCCAATTCTAATTTTTCCAGTGCTAAATAAATCGCTCCCAAATTATTGTAAAGGATGGCTACTTTATAATGGTTTTCACCAGAATGCATAATCTTAATTTCAAGAGCTTTCTTCATATGTTCAGCTGCTTGATCAAGATTTCTTTGCTTTATATAAATTTGCCCCAGCTGATAATGAAGGATTGATAGTTTATGATGATTTTCATCAAAAAGCAGCGTATTAATTTTAATCTCTTTCTTAAAGCATTTAGCTGCCAATTCTAAATTTCCATGCTTAAGATAAAGCATTCCTAATTTATCATAATCTTTTGCAACTTCTAAATTATTTTCACCAGAATGCATAATCTTAATCTCAAGCGCTTTCTTAGCATGCTCAGCTGCCCGACCAAGTTTTCCTTGTTTTCCATAGACTTGCCCTAGTAGGTGGTAAAAATTTGCCAACCTATAATCATTTTTATCTAAAAGTGGAATCTCAATTTTAAGTGCTTTTTTAATGTATTTACCCGCCAATCTTAATTCATTTTGGGATATATAGATTTCCGCCAAACTATAATAAATTTTTATCCCATTAGGATGCTTTCTACCAAACAGGCCGTGAATGATAAAAAGCGCTTTCTTAGTCCGTTCTACTGCCTGTTTTGACTTTCCTTGTTCTTTATAAATCGCCCCTAAGTTGGTGTAAATGATTGCTACATTTAAATTTTTTTCACCAGATAACCTAAGTTGCATTTCTAAAGCTTTCTCGCAATATTCAGCTGCCTGACTCATATTCCTTTGGTTCTTATAAATTACACCTTGCGTATGATAATAAGCTGCTCCGGTAGGATGATTGTCACCAAACAACTTGAGATTAATGTTGAGGGCTCTCTTGCTATACTCATCTGCCTTTTCTAGCTTTTTTAAGCCAAGGTAGACCCAAGCTAGATTGTTATAATCTCTTGCCACGGCAGGATGATTTTCGCCATAATGCTTAATGTCAATATTGAGCGCTTTCATGGTATAAATTTCTGCGAGCGCAAAATTTTTTTGTTCTGTGTAGAATACCCCCAAATTGTTATATTCCACTGCTACAGCAGGATGATCTCTACCAAGAAAATTCAAGTGTATAACGAGCGCTGTGTTAGTATATTCTATCGCCAGCTCTAGACTTCTTCGAGCAAGATTAATTTGGCTTAGTTTGTTACACGACATTGCTACAATACCAAGATTTCCCTTCTTAGGCTTAAGTCCAATGGCAAGCGCTTTCTTTACAAACTCCTCTGCCTGCTCTAACTTCCCCTGTTGAGTATAGATTTGCGCCAGATTGTTATAAAACTTTGCCATCTTAAAGTAATCTTTTTCCGCATGTTCACACTCCGTAGCAATTGCTTGATTGATACAATCAGCTGCAGTCTTTAAGTCACCTTGCTCTTCGTAGATAAGTCCTAAAATATTTATAATGTCAGGATTTTGTGGGGTAGACTGTCTTGCTAAGATATACCACTTTTTTGCTTCTTCTTGTTGAAATAATCTTAAAGCTATGTCCCCTTGGATTTGAGGCAAATCACCATTTAAAGTGGAAGACTTAAGAGCCTCCTCATCGCCAGATAGAAACTTTTGAACAGCTTGATAGAAAGGAATAAAAATACTGTAAATTCTTTCTACTTTTTTTAATAATTTCGGATTTAAAGCAAACTGTTTTCTAATAAGAGCTGGATCCTCAAATCCGAAGAGTTTAATTAAAGGGTTCATCATCTCTTTCTGAGATTGATAGTAGGAATAGGTTCTAAGGCGCATAAGCAATGCTATGCTCATCCACTCCTCTAGCTTTTCAGCAGCCTCATCCGTTAAAATCCCTTGCTCATTTAACTGAGCAAGCCTGGAAAAGGTATTTGAAGCAGTCACTTTTATAAACAGAGCCAAGCGATCTAAAGCTAGATGAGGAAAACGGTAGAAGTCCTCTTTAGCTCTAAAAAGCATACCTTGTCTTCTTAGATCATTTAGGTTTGGATTAAAAGATATCATATCTGCCTGGATTAAATGCTTTTTAGCTAAGTATTGACGAAGATCAAAATCTTGTTGATAGGGTGTAGCAAGTTTGTGTTGAACACTTTGTCTATATTGCTCGGTTAGCTCTTCGTTGCCTAACAAGTGAGTGAAGGTTAACAGCTCCATAGGAAGATGAGGCTCTTTTTCATGCCACCACTCTCCATTTTCATCTTGAGCAATATATTGGGCCATCTTTTCAGGGGTTTGGATAAGCTCAAATGTTTTACCATTGCCTAAAGGAGTTTTACACCCTTTTCCTTCTACCCCTGCACCATCAAAAGCAAAGCCGCGTGGCGTAATACCATCAAAAAAATGGATGGCTTTTAAGCAAGGAATGTTCAATGCAGGAAGAATCGTTTCGCCTAAGTTGATAACCTGCAAGTGAAGTAGATTTGTAAAATCCCTAAAATACTTTTTATTTATAAGAGTATCTTCTTGTATAAGAACCCCAAATTCTAGATCAGAATAAGGAGTCATCTCTTCTCTAGCTAACGAGCCAAAGCCTATCATGGCATACTCACAAGGTGCATCGCCTAAGACATCAATGGCTTGGTTAGTTAGAATGCTAAAAAAGCTTTTTACATCCTTTGCAATATCTCTATAAAGCTTTCTTACTTCTTGAGGGGAGGGATTTTCGGACAGTACTTGAATCTCCTTCTCTATTACTTCTCTAAAATTTTTTAATACTTCGCGATTACCTTCAAATTGTTTTTCTATTAATTCATTGCTTAAAGGTTTTCCTCCACAAATTCTAGTAAGTAGGCGCTGCGCATTAAAAAGTTTTTCTTTGATAATCTTTTGTTGATCTTCCGAAGAAATACGTAAGGAGTAATTGTATAGCCCTACGGCTTGAAGCAATGCTTTAGTACTATCTTTGCCTAAATAAATATCACCTAGCCTTTCTATGCAAAAAGCTTCCTTAATAGTGTTGCCTTTTTGAATAAAAAGTTTTAAAGCTAGAGTATAAGCTTTTATAGCTAAAGAGCCACCTTCAATTAAATATTTCCATTCCTTACAGACTAATTTGGCTTGACATAGATCTTGTAACCCCAGTTCTTTAAATATCTTAAAACTAATATCTCTATAAGCTGTGGTATCTCTTGTTGAGTAACTAGAATATTCTTCTTTATTTTCAAAAGCTGGAAAAATTAAGGGATGAATACAGAGAGGATCTGATGAGAACTGATTCATAAGATTATCCTATTTTGGCTCTTCGGAGATCTGCCTAGTAAAAGGTTTGTTTAAGATTGAAATTAGTTAAATAAAATAGCATGTATCCTTTATTAATATTTTAAAGAAAAGCAGGAAAGTGAATAAATAATAAATAAAAATTATATAACAAATTTTATTAATTTGGAAGAAATAAAATATAAGGAAATTTACATTTAAGATGGCACGGCTAGAGTTTTAATTACTCGTTTAAATAATGTGCTGCTATATTCCCACTATGGTCAGTCAGCGTTTAATTTAATTGGATATTAAGCCAAAAGTTTACCGTGATGTAGATTTAGCTGGACGAGCTTGTTACATTGAAATTGATTTAAGAAGGTTTGAATGCCAAGAATGTTATTGTAACTTAATGGATCTTTAGATTTTGCTTCTCCTTATAGGCACTCTACCAAACTATATGATCAGTAAATCTATAGATGCTGTCAAAAAACAGCGGCTTCTTCCATAGGCTTAAAATTTGAGATGGAGAATAAAACGGCTGCAGAGATTTACCAAAAGGAAGCTACGAACAAACAACACCTACAACCGTTCTATCTACGCAAGTCATCGATATTAATGAAATTGCTATACGCGAAGAGCATAAAGATTTTGCTGTTTTGATTACTGACCTAACCAAAAAGCTTTCTGCAAGCCTACGAGAATTGTTATATAGTAGGAGACAATGCTCTTTATACGCCAGCCACCTTACAAGCTTTTAAAGAAGAACAAAGCTTATTTATCATGCGTGTGCCCATGCAAATCAAAGAGGCTAAAGAGCTCATATTTGAAGTGCCTTACGACAAGACGGTAGCAATAACAGAAGGCTATCGAGCTTTTGAGAGCACCTCCTGCTATGCCGGTGTTGAACAAAGATGGGTAATTATCTTTAGTCAAGCGGCCTATCAAAGAGAATGCCCTACTTTAGCCAAGCATTATCTTAAGGGCAGTGAAAAAAAATTTAAAGCTTTCTTTAAGTTTATAAAGCAAGAGTTTTCATGCCCCAACGATGCTAAGCGCCAATTAGATAAGTTTGCAAAAAAGCTTAAATATATACAAATTATAGAACCTCAAGTTATAGCGACTCAAAAGCATACTACATCTGGTCGACCCAAAGCTGGGCAGAAAACTTCTATGCTTAGCTATCGCCTAGAAGGTACAGTAACCTGCTCTTTGCTTAACAAGGCAGATTTAGAGAGGAGCAAAGGGTTTTTCATCTTAGCAACTAATGATATGGATGTAACTTCTTTTCCTGCTCAGGCAGTTTTGAAAACATATAAGGCACAGCAAAGTGTAGAAAGAGGATTTAGATTCTTGAAAAGCCCCGATTTTTTTGTCTCTTCTTTCTTTCTAAAAAAGCCATAAAGAATTGAAGCTCTTTTAATGGTAATGACTCTATGCCTTTTAATTTATTTTGCGCTTGAATATAAAATCCGAGAAAAATTGCGAGAAAATGGTGAGAACTTCTTAAATCAACTTAAGAAACCTACGCAAAAGCCAACCACCCGCTGGGTATTTTTCTGTTTTCTAGGCCTGCATATGGTCTTTATTGACCATAAAAAATTGCAAATTACCAATTTGAAAGAACGTCATAGAATTATCCTTAGATGCTTAGGGCCTCCTTACCAAAAATCTATTATTCTGAAATGTGATGAGAAATCACAGATAAACATGTCAAAAAAATTTAATATAAAAAATGCCTTTAAAACAAGTCTGGTGGCATAAAGGTTTAATACAAGCCAGTGCAAATATTGGGGGGCACCTTGCTACAAGATTCTCCCCTCCTACACTCATTTAAGAGCTATTAAGTTAGTATTATTTGCCTTTAAAAAGTAAAATTTCGCCATACTAATGATTTTTTAATCTATGCCCTCCAATTAGATTAAAAAATTATACTCTCTTCAGAAAAAGCTACTTTTTCCTAAGGCCTGTTAAATAAGTCTCTAAGAAGAGTACCTGTAGGTTATTGCAAATTGTTATTACATTGGGATGATCCTTTCCATATAAGTGGTAGGCGAGTTCCAAAGCTTTACTGATATGCTTGAATGCTTTTCTTAACTTATCTTGTTTTTGGTAGATCATCCCTAAATTATTGTAATAAATTGCCACCTCGCGATGGTTTTCACCAAAAAGCTTAAGGTTAATGATAAGCGCTTTTTTGCTGTACTCTGCCGCCTTGTCTAAATTGCCTTGTTCCTGGTAGATTGTTCCTAGATTGCTGTAATTTGTTGCCACCTCGGGATAATTTTCACCAAGAAGCTTAAGATTAATGTTAAGCGCTTTGTGGAGATACTCTACCGCCTTATCTAAATTGCCTTGCTCCTTGTAAATTTGTCCTAGGTTGTTGTAAAAAGCTGCCATCTTGCGATGGTTTTCACCAAAAAGCTTAAAGTTAATATCAAACGCCTTGGTGCTATACTCAGCCGCCTTATTTAAATTACCTTGTTCTTTGTAAATTTGTCCTAAATTGTTGTAGAAAATTGCCACCTTGGGATGATTTTCACCTAAAAGCTTAAGGTTAATATCAAGCGCTATAGTGTTGTACTCAGCCGCCTTATCTAAATTACCTTGCTCTTGGTAGATTTGCCCCAGGTTGTTATAAGCGGTTACCCCTTGGGATGATTTTCACCAAAAAGCTTAAGACCAATAGCAAGCGCTTTGCTGCTATACTCAAGCGCTTTGTCTAAATGGCCTTGAGCAGTGTCCACTGGCACGTGCTTTGTTATCACACTTTGCCGCCTTGTCTGAATTGCCTTGGGCTTTGTAAATTTGTCCTAGGTTTTTGTAACAGATTGCCACATTAGGATGATTTTCACCAAGACTCTTGAGGTTAATGACAAGCGCTTTTTTGGTATACTCTTCTGCTTGTTTTAAGTTGGTAGACTTTTTTGCTCGTTTTAAATTGCTTTGCGCTTTGTAAATTTGTCCTAGGTTGGTGTAATCTCTTGCCACATTAGGATGATTTTCACCAAAAAGCTTAAGGTCAATAGCAAGCGCTTTTTTGGTATGCTCTTCTGCTTGTTTTAAGTTAGTAGACTTTTTTGCTTGCTTTAAATTGCCTTGAGCTTTGTAAATTTGCCCTAGGTTGTTGTAAATGATTGCTACATTAGGATGATTTTCACCAAAAAGCTTAAGGTTAATGATAAGCGCTTTATTGCTGTACTCTGCCGCCTTGTTTAAATGGCCTCGCTCTTGATAGATTGCTCCTATGTTGCTATAACAACTTGCCACCATGGGATGATTTTCACCATAAAGTTTAATGCCAATGGCAAGTGCTTGGTTGCTGTACTCAGCTGCCTTTTCTAAATTACCTTGTTCTTGGTAGATTTGTCCTATGTTATTGTAACAGCTTGCCACCTGGAGATGATTTTCACCAAAAAGCTTAAGGTTAATGATAAGCGCTTTATTGCTGTACTCAGCTGCCTTTTCTAAATTACCTTGCTCTTTGTAGATTGCTCCTAGGTTGTGGTAATAGATTGCCACCTTGGGATAATTCTCACCAAAAAGCTTAAGGTTAATGCCAAGTCCTTTGTTGCTACACTCTGCTGCCTTGTCTAAATTGCCTTGAGCTTGGTAGATTTGTCCTAGGTTATTGTAATCTCCTGCCACCTTGAGATGATTTTCCCCAAAATTTTTGAGGTTAATGCCAAGTGCTTTGTTGCTACACTCTGCTGCCTTGTCTAAATTACCTTGGACGTGGTAGATTGCTCCTAAGTTGCTATAGTAAACTGCCACCATGGGATGATTTTCACCAAAAAGTTTAAGGTTAATGATAAGCGCTTTATTGCTGTACTCAGCTGCCTTTTCTAAATTACCTTGCTCTTGGTAGATTTGTCCTATGTTATTATAACAGCTTGCCACCTTGGGATGATTTTCCCCAAAAAGCTTAAGGTTAATGCCAAGTGCTTTGTTACTACACTCTGCTGCCTTGTCTAAATTACCTTGAGCTTGGTAGATTGATCCCAGGTTATTGTAATAGATTGCCACCATGGGATGATTCTCACCAAAAAGCTTAAGGTCGATGGCAAGCGCCTTAGTGCTATGCTCTACCGCCTTATCTAAATTGCCTTGAGCTTGGTAGATTGCTCCTAGGTTGCTGTAATAAATTGCCACCGTGGGATAATCTTCACTATAAAGCTTAAGGTCAATGGCAAGCGCTCTGTTGCTATAGTCTGTCGCCTTGTCTAAATGGCCTTGAACTTGGTAAATTGCTCCTAGGTTATTGTAATCTCTTGACACCATAGGATGATGTTTACCAAAAATCTTACGATCAATAGCAAGCGCCTTGTTGCTATACTCTGCCGCTTGTTCTAAATTGCCTTGCTCTAAATAGATGTCTCCAAGAGCACTTAAAACCCTCGAATCTTGTGGATTTGCTTCTTTTGCTAAAAGATACCACTTTTCTGCTTTTTTATGTTGAAATAGCCTTAAAGC
The DNA here is from genome assembly GCF_018342455.1 of Neochlamydia sp. AcF95. Classification (NCBI taxonomy): domain Bacteria; kingdom Pseudomonadati; phylum Chlamydiota; class Chlamydiia; order Parachlamydiales; family Parachlamydiaceae; genus Neochlamydia; species Neochlamydia sp. AcF95. The sequence goes on from NZ_JAEMUC010000006.1 coordinate 16,398, forward strand.
TATATGACCTTGCGTCACTGGAGAGTTATCGTCCAAATCAGAAGATTTAAGTTCTTCTTCATTGCCTGCTAAAAATTTTATAATCGCTTGATAAAAAGGAATAAAAATAGAGTAGATTTTTTTTACATTTTTTAAGGCCCTATGATCTAAAGCAAACTGCTTTTCAATAAGATCTTGATCCTCAAAACCGAAGGGTTTAAGAAGAGGGTTCATCATCTCTTGTTGCGCATGATAATGAGAATAAGTTTTAAGACGCATGAATAAGGCTAGGCTCATCCATTCCCTTAACCTTTCACTGGCCCCTTTCGTTATAATTTCTAACTCTCTTAGGTCATCGATCCTAGTAAAAGTGTCGGTAGCTGCTATTCTTATAAGAAGGGCTAGCCTATCTAAAGCTAAATGAGGAAAACGATAAAAATCATTTTTTACTTTAAAAAGCATGCCATGCCTGCCTAAATCACCCATTCCTGGGTCAAAAGCTATCATATCAGCTACCACTAGATGCTGCTTGGCCAAATACTGACGCAGATCAAGGCTATCTTGATAAGAGGTATTAAGTGTGCTGTGAACATGTTGCCTATATTGTTCAGTTAGCTCTTCGCTGCCTAGCAAATGGGTAAAATTTAGCAATTCCATCGGAAGATGAGGCTCTTTTTCATGCCACCACTCTCCATTTTCATCTTTACCAATATATTGAGCCATCTTTTCAGAGGTTTGGATAAGCTCGAATGTCTTGCCATTGCCTAAAGGGGTTTTACAGCCTTTTCCTTCTACTCCTGTCCCATCAAAGGCAAAACCCCTTGGTGTTATACTGTCAAAAAAATTGATGGCTTTTAAGCAAGGAATGTTTAGAGCAGGAAGAATGGTTTCTCCTAAGTTGATAACCTGCAAGTGAAGGAGGATTGTAAAACACTTGAAATATTCTCTATTTACTGAAGTATCTTCTTGTATAAGAATACCAAATTCTAAGTCAGAATAGGGAGTCATCTCTTCTCTAGCTAATGAACCAAAGCCTATCATGGCATATTCACAAGGCTCGGTATCTAATTGATGCAACGCCTGTAGTGTAAGCTGTCCAAAAAATGTTTTTATCTGGTGAGCTATCTCACCATAAAGCTTTCTAACACTCTCAGAAGAAGGATTCTCTGGCAAAGTTTGTATTTTCTTTTCAATTTCTTCTCTAAATTTTTTCAAGGTATTGCGATTACTTTCAAATTGTTTCCTCATTACCACAGGATCAAAAGGTTTGCCGCTACATTGTTTAACAAGTAAATTTTGTACCTGAAAAAGTCTATTTCTAAGGATTTCCTGTCTTTCCTGAGGAGCTAGGCGTAAGGCATAATTGTAAAGCCCTGCCGCTTGCAAAAGCGTTTCTGACGTCTCTTTTCTTAAATAAATATCACCTAGTCTTTCTATACAAAAGCTTTCTTGAATAAGGTCTTTCTCTTCAACAGCACGTTTTAAAGCTTGCGTGTAGGCTTCTTCTGCTTCTTTTATCTGCTCGTCAGATAAAAGCTTCTTACTACCCGATGTCTCTAGGGGGCTTTTTAATGCATTTATAGGTAAAGAATTAGAAAGAAAAGCAGTAGAAGAGCTTTTCGAATCTAAGAAAAGAGGGAGGTCTTGCTTTAAATGCTTCTGCGCATAAGCAAAGTGGCCCCCTAAGTCCACGATAAAAATGTATTCTTTAAGTCTTTCTTTTTGAGGGATAGTTTTCCATTCCTGCGATCTATTCTCTTCAGATAAGCCTTGTTTTGAGAAGATCAGCCTATCATGTATACCGCAAACCAACTTCTCTTCATTAATTGTTACTAGCCTAATAGGAATAGATAAGGCCGAGGCTAATAGATCACCTTCCCCTAAGCCACTTACCCAAGTAGCTTTTCTTTTTATTTCTTCGGCTCTTTCGCTGTCGGTGTGTTTAATAATATCAGCGAGCACTTGCCTTAAATAAGAAATTTTATCTTCACAGTCGTCTAATAAAGGAATTTTTCTAGAAAGACAAGCATAGCTTCCTAAAAAAGCGCTAAAGAAGCAGTCTCCATCACTAGCCACACCTTTTAATTCAACGCCTTCTTCTTTTAGATAAGCAGCGGCAGCCTTTACTTTTGCTTTTATGGAATCACTAATGATAGTCGTAGAGTCTTGCCATAAAAATTTAGCAATTTGAGCTTTATTCCACTTGCAAGAAGAAAGATCTATAGGTTGTAACTTATCACCAGGTTGCTCTTCTTGTTGCGAACCAACTTCAAAGCTTGCTGAATAAAGCTTTTTCCATAAGCTGGTTTGTTCAACTAATCGCTTCCATTCTTTGCAGACTAATCTTGCCTGACATAGGCCTTGGCATGCCAGTTTTTCGAAGATCTCTAAGCTAATCTCGGTATAGGGGCCTAGTTTTCGATCCTGTGTTCTGTTTTCTATTTCCTGAAATGCAGGAAATGTAAAAGAGCTAGTGGATAAATTGTCTAGATTCATTCGTCTATCCATTTTTTTAGCTTTACTTGTATTTCCATGCGCGTATAGCGTTATACGCTCTTCTTCCTAAGTATGGCTCACTTGCTTATACAAACAAAAAATTAATGGTTTTTTCTAATTTCCTTCTATCTCATATTCAGAGCTTTTTAAGCAAAATTTCTTTCTATCTCACTAACATCCTGAACAAAAGTTTAATAATCCTGGCTTAATCGCCGTTATGCTGTCTTATCGGTTCAGTGGTTCTACATACCTTTCCGCGGCTTATCGTGCCCAAGCAGGTGCCAAGTTTTCTACATAATACTAGCTGGGGCATTGCATAGCTTGTTTACTGGCAAGCTGTTATCTTCCCCATCTCCCTATTCATATTCAACTTCAAACGATTTGCTATACATTGCTGGGCCGGCTCTTAGTTTTTATGCCTGCCTCTTGTGCACTAAGTTAATTTTTGGTAGGCAATATGCTTATTATCTTTTGCAAATGAGGATGGGTAAGCAGGCCTATGGGCAATCCTTTCCTCTTGAATTACTAAGGTGAGTTTTATGTAAAAAACATTAAAATTCATTTTAAGCTAGCAGATTATCCCACCCAAATGCTTAAGTTATCAATCAGCTTAGAATACCTCTAAAAAAGCTTTTACATTTTTTCCAAGCTTATTCATGCATAAGGACAAGATAATCTTATCGTTAAAATCCCTCTTAATTTTCTTGAGTATAATTCATTGATTTTCTCTTATTGTTTACTTCACTAAGGGAGAAGGATTTCTTTCACGGGAAAAGCGTTGGTGCCAGTAAGGATAGGAGGGCATCCTTTCACTCACCTTGTCAAGCTTGGCCACTTGCTCTTGCGTCAAATTCCATCCTATGCTTCCTAAATTTTGCTTAAGCTGTTCTTCGTTGCGTGCTCCTAACACGATGTTAGCGACTGTAGGACGCTGTAATAGCCAATTGATGGCCACTTGAGGAACAGTTTTTTCAGTTTCTTGTGCCACTTCCTCTAAAACATCGAGAACATCGTATAAGAATTCATCGTCAACTTGAGGTCCTCCTATATCACCCCCAGATTTAAGCCTTCCTTCTGGTAAGGGCTTGCCACGACGAATTTTCCCTGTAAGCCTTCCCCATCCTAAAGGGCTCCAAGCCATTAAACCGATGCCCTGATCTAAGCCTAGCGGCATAAGCTCTTCTTCATAATCGCGTCCTATTAAAGAGTAATAACCTTGATAAACGACGTAACGAGCTAAGCCATATTTTTCAGAAACGGCTAAAGACTTCATCACATGCCATCCGGAGAAGTTAGAACAGCCAATGTAGCGCACCTTACCGCTTTGAATTAAATGATCTAAAGCTCCTAAAGTCTCTTCCACAGGAGTGAGCGCATCAAAGGCATGCATGAAATAGATATCAATATGATCTGTGCCTAGCCTTTTTAAGCTAGCCTCACAAGCTTTTATAAGATGGAAACGGGAAGACCCTTGGTCATTAGGCCCCTCACCCATTTGGAAGGTGGCTTTAGTAGAAATTAATACCTTTTCTCTTTTACCCTTTAAAGCCTGGCCTAAAATTTCCTCGGATCTGCCTTGCGAGTAAACATCCGCCGTATCAAACAAATTAAGCCCTTTATCTAAGCAAAGTTCAACTAGCCTACTCGCTTCTTTTACATCTGTTTCACCCCAGGGCTTAAAAAATTCGTTAGAACCACCAAAGGTAGCTGTCCCAAAGCTTAATACTGGAACTTGAAGGCCCGACTTTCCTAATTGACGATACTCCATACTTAAACCCTCGTGATTTTTTGTTATTCTAGAACTTTAACCATTAAAAATAATTTTTTTGCACAATATTCTTCGTTTCTTCTTTAAGAAGAAAAGAGAAACTCTTAGCAAAAAGCAGGAAAACAAAAACTCTTTATCTTTGGATTAACCTACAAGATGTTCTTCATTCCTTAGTTAAGTGCCTACTTACTCCCTTCCTATCCAGCTTAATTTTGCATCTGCCTTTAGTCTTATTTAATGTAATTTTTTATAAAAATCTATAGATAACTTATAATCTTAAATATCTTTAGCCCTTAAGGTCGATGGTCTAACGCATTTGGATATACATTAAAAAGTCGGGTAAGATAAAATCAAAACATTTAACTTCTTATATTTAAAGCATGCAAGTTCCCTTTATCTCTTTTTTTGTATGGCTCTTAAAAGTATTACCTCCTCGCCACTACCTAAAACGCTCGAGCAGACCTCATTCTCGAAGGCATGTTTTACTTCTGGAAGTGCTTATCGCTTTTGCCCTTACCGGGTTGTGCATCTTTCCTTTAATCTACCCCCAAGTTGTCATCGCTAAATCCCAACGCGAATTTATCAAGAAGATAGAGCTTGATCGCGTAGTGACTTTGCTGTTTGCCCAAATTTATCAAGACTTATTTACTAATAAGATTAACTGGGCAGATATTGAAGAAAAAAAAAGTTTTTCCCTCTCTGCAGAAGATCTTAAAGCGCTTAATCAACAGCAAAGTCTGCCTTTTAAAGGCTCCTATCATTTCGAACCGATCATTCATAAACCTAAGAAAAACACTTCTCAGCAAAAGTCTACCGCCTATCTTATTCACCTTATTTTTAAATTTACTTCCGACCTTACGCCCAAAAATAAAATAAATGTTCAGCAACCCCTCGTTTATAAATATAAAATATTTATTTTGCGTGATCTTAGGGGTTCAAAATTAGCTCCTCAGGATTACAAACAACCTTTTCCCCTTCTATGAAACACAAAAAGAAATTTATGACCTTAATAGAGCTGATGGTTGCTATGGCATTGACCTCATTGCTCCTTACGCTGCTTTTACATTTTTATCGTGATATGGAGTGGTGGAATCAAGATATCAATAAATCTCAAGTTAAAGCTTTTCAGATATTTTATGTGCAAAATCGCCTTTCTGATATTCTTTCTCATGCGGTCTCTCCCCGTACAGAGGAAAAAGATTTTTTCTTTTATACTAGCCAGGATGTGAACGGCTTATTAAAGCCTAATAATCCTAGCTTAGTTTTTACCTACAATTTTGGACCTAACCGTGATCCCTTATTTGCTAATCATGTACTAGGACGCCTGTATGTAGATGTTGATGATAATCTACGTTTAGCCACGCTTCCTTCTCCCAAATTTTGGCCCTCTCTTGCCTCCCTGAAAATGAAAAATGAAATTTTGATGGAAGGTATAGAGTCTTTAGCTTTCAATTTTTATATTCCTCCCCAAAAAGATCGTTCTTTAGTTGGCAATAAAGCACCTCAAGGAAGTTCTAATAAAGATAGTTATCTGTTAGCAGATATTCACCCTGCAGACAGCTGGGAGCACTCGGATTGGAAAAGCGAATATAACCAGTTACCTGCCATGATTAAAATTATTCTAAAAGCTAAAGAGAGAAAAGAGCCGATGACTTTGATCTATCCATTCCCTTTCTCTGATTTTACCATCATCTATAATAAATAAGATTTAAGGTTCACCCATGAATATCCTTATCTATGTCATGAGCCTTTTAATGATGCTTACTTTATTGACTTATGGACGTTTAGAAATTTATCGTAGCTTTGTAATTACCCAAAAAGAGCTAGAGCGTTACAGAGCTAAGATTGGCCATAGGGCTATCGATAACGGCGCTAAGCAATGGTACGCGTGGACTACTTTTTCAAATAAAGAGAATAGCAAAAAAAATTCGGCTCCTAAAGAAGCAAGTCCCCTAATCAATCTCTATTGGCTACTTCATCCGGAAGCTAGAAATTTTTATCCTCAAGTCGAAGCTACTTACCGCGAACTATTAAAAAAGATTATCCATCAAGTTTTTGGCGAGCAAGCAAATTTTAAGGAAGCCGTAAATAGCAATCCTCAACTGGTTGATGAACTTATTCAAGCAATTGAAGCCGCTGGCCATAAATTAGCGCTTGAAAATAACCCTATAAAAACCAAAAATGGCTTAGAAAACTTAGATTTAGGCCAGCCTTTTCTCCAAGATATTTACTATTCATTGCTTAAAGGATACAATTTGAATCCAGCTGTAAATCTAGGAAATAAGCATTTTAATCTGCCTGCCGAAAATATAAATACCCTGGATAGCAGCGAGAATAGGAAATCTTTAGATGAAAACTTTGAAGAATATAAATATAATGCCCATACAATTTCCTTATTGGACTTTGTTACGCTTAACTCTCAAAAGACTAAAATAAGAGTGTATTTAGCCCCTAAAGCTATCCTATTAGCCATTTTTGGAGATCCCTCTACGGTGGAAGAAATCTTACAACAGCGCATCAGTCTTTACTATCAGGTTAAAAAAGCTGAAGATAATCAGCTAGCCACCGAACAATTTAAACATGCCTTTGCAGCACGTGCTATTAATATGCCAGAAACAATGCTAGATTTTACCGTAACAGCTACGGATCCGCGCCACTATAAGGTACCATGAATCTACCCAACATTTTACGACTAGCCCTCGAACAGGAGGCCCACGCGTTAAGGGGAAATGCTTTACAATATGCTACTCAAGAGCTGAGCGAGCGTTATCGCAATGAGAAGCAACGTCAAAAAATTATGCAGAGCAAACAACGTTTTGTTAGCAGCCCCGAGCACCGTATAGCCTACCTACTTTCACGTATGCCAGCAACTTTTGAAGCTATAAGATACGTTTTAAATGAATTAAAAGAGCGTTATGAGGGAGTCTTGGGCTCTGTACTCGATGTAGGAGCAGGCCCAGGTACAGCTATGTGGGCTGTTTCCGAGCTATTTTCGCATGCTTGCAAAATCACTCTCCTTGAGCAGGATAATTTTTTAATTTCTTTAGGCAAAAAATTAGCTTTGCAAGCTAAGACTCTTTTATTCAGAGAGGCGCACTGGGTGGAAGGAGATGTTTTAAAACGAGATTGTTTTCCAGAAAGTGATCTAATCCTTGTATCTTATGCCATGGGAGAATGGCCTCAGCCAGTATGGGAAGAGATAATTAGAAAACTATGGAAAAGTGCTAGGCAAGCTTTGGTCATTATTGAACCGGGCACCATGCTAGGATTTCAGGTGATTAGGCAAATACGCCAGCACCTCATCGACTTACAGGCCCATATTTTAGCGCCATGCCCCCACCAGCATGCATGCCCTATGACAGAAAAAGATTGGTGCCACTTTAGTGTTCGCTTAGAAAGATCCCCCCTTCACAAGCAAGCAAAAGGTGCTCTTCTTGGCTATGAAGATGAAAAATTTTCTTACATCATTTGCACGAAAGCTGCTACCACTTTGCCGGAAGCACGTATTTTACGTCATCCTCACAAGCACTCGGGCCATCTAAGTTTAAAGCTCTGCACGCAAAACGATGGATTAACTGATAGAATAATTTCGCGACGCCATGGAGAGCTCTATAAAAAAGCCCGTAACTTAGATTGGGGAGATAGTCTGTAACCTACATTCTAATATCTTTTTAGACAGCTTCCTCTGTGACTTTGGTATAACAATTAAATGTGCCATTAAAAATAATTTTAATTTATTAAAATCCTTCCCTTTATTTCATCTTATTAATAAATATTTAGCAATGGTTATATACTACAAACAATTACTTAGCCAACCTGCCGATTAAGTAGATAATTTTTTTTTCATTCTTACTTGAACAAAAACACAAATATTCATAGGCTGTGGAAAAAACTTTTGAAGAAAATTGGCATCTGCTATGGCAAAAAATTTCTCCTCACTTTGCAGCCTCTCTAATGATGAAGCACTTTATCACCTTTTAAAAAAAGAACATGATTATTATAAAGACATTTTAACTCTTACTCATTATGAACATGAAAAGTTAATTTCAAAACAGCCTCCTCAGGAAATGCATTCTCTTCTTAGCAAGAAAAAGGCTTTGGTAGCCTGTATACGCGACATCGAAAAAACCTTGACACCCCTTAAAAAGCATTGGATAAATAAATCTTCTCACGACCCTTCTTCTTTGCAAATTAACGAACTGCTGACTTCTTTATGTGATATTCTTAAAGAAATTTTACAGCTCGATCTTGTTAACCAAAAATTGCTAAAAAACCTTCTTTCGCAGCTCCCACAAGTAGAGATGGATGATAAAAAAATCTAAATTTGTTTGACGGAAAATTTTAATATAAAGTTGAGACAACTATAACCCCTACTTTCTAAGATATAAACCTTGATATAGCCTAGGAAAGGATTGGCTTTTTAAATTTTCCTTTCATTAGGGTTTTAGAAATAAACCCCCAGGTATTAAACATACGTATAGTTTACACCTACTAATTTACCATTCCTTCTGCAAGCGCTTTATTTTAATAAAAAACATATAAAAGCAAGCGAAGAGCTAGATAGAGAACGAATTGTTAAATAACCCTTACAAAGCTTTTACAGGGAAGTTAATATGCCTATTGAAAAAGTACTTATCGTTGACGATGAAGCCTTGATAAGGGATTTTTTAGCTGAAACATTAAAAAGAAAATCTTTGGATGTCACGACTGCTGAGGACGGGCTTAAAGCTCTAGCTCTAGTCAAGGAACACCTGTTTGATATCGTTATTACCGATATGAAAATGCCCGATTTAACAGGAATCGACTTACTACAAAAAATTAAAGAAATTTCTCCCCAAACAATCATCATAGTGATAACCGCTTATGGAAGCATTGAAAACGCTGTGGAAGCCATGCGTTTGGGAGCCTACAATTATTTAATCAAACCTTTTTCTCCCGACACCCTAGAAGCAGTTTTACAAAAGGCTCGTGAGCATCTAACCCTTATCCACGAAAATCATTATCTTCGTCAGCAGGGACCAGGTAGCGCCTCCCAATCTCTAGTAATTGGAGACAGCATAGCTATAAAAAAAATCATGGAGGATGTGGTTCAGATTGCTAAAAGTAATGCTAGCGTATTTATCAATGGAGAGTCTGGTACTGGCAAAGAAGTGATTGCGCAAGCCATCCACTTCCATTCGCAACGCTCCCACAAATCCTTTATCAAGGTTAACTGTGCCGCCATTCCTGAAACTTTGGTAGAAGCCGAGTTTTTTGGCCATGAAAAAGGAGCTTTTACAGGAGCGAATGCCAAAAGATTAGGACGATTTGAGCTAGCTAATTCAGGTACTCTTTTACTTGATGAAGTAACAGAAATTCCTATAATTCTTCAGGCCAAGCTTTTGCGCGCTATTCAAGAACAAGAATTTGAGCGTATTGGGGGAACAAAAGCGGTTAAAGTGGATGTAAGGATCATCTCGACTTCTAATCGTGATATCAAGGAGGCTATCTTTCATAAACACCTGCGCGAAGATCTTTATTATCGCTTAAATGTCATCCCTATCCATCTACCGCCTTTAAGGGAGAGAAGAGAGGATATTATTCCATTAGCCAGACATTTTCTGGAAAAATTTTGCAATGAAAACCATAAAGAAAACAAACAGCTTTCCTTAGAAGCAGAGAAAAAACTATTAGCTTATCCATGGCCCGGCAATGTACGCGAGCTTGCTAATATTATCGAACGAGCAGTGGTAATGGATAGCACCAACAAAGTTTTGCCTGATCACCTATTCATTGATCTTCAAGCAAGTTTTAAACCAGAAAAATCACAAGCAGAAAACAAAGAATTTCCTACAGGGCTTTCCTTACAAGAGCTTGAAAAGCGCTTAATTATTGAGACTTTCCATCAACAAGATAATAACCCAACCAAAACTGCTAAAATTCTAGGAATAAGCACACGTAAGCTACGCAATAAGCTCCAAGAGTATAGTCTTTTAGAATTAGCCGAATAAGGGCTAATTTTAGAACATCTTTAGAAAAAGCCTTTAGAGATTTTGTAAAAAAGCTGGGTCGTTTGGGCTTGTGCTTCCCCTCTTGTCTCCCGAAGAGATTAATATTTGGATAATTTTTCTATTATATCTTCTAAAAACCTATGAGTGCATAACCAAAAAAGAAATCAACCTTTTCCCAAGCTGCCCCCCCCCCCCTCCAACGAGCTTTTTATTGAGTAGAGGATGACACGCTTAAAAAAGCTCACGTCTGCATACCTAACCCTCTAAAAGCTGTCTCTTTAGCTAATAAAATATTTTTATGGGATTAAGCGATTGCATAAAGAGGAGCGTAAAAGCGTCTTGCATAAAGAGTTGCCAAAAAGGGAATTACTTATTTAATTGGAATTTATTAACCGTTATCGATATAATTCGTTGTAGATCCTGCCTCACTCTCGAATTTTTTCCCTATTATTTTATTTGAATAAGGAGATATTTCTATCATGCAAGCTATTTTACTATCTTTACTAGCCGCCGGGGGTTCAGCCTCATCTAATCTGTTTTTTCGCAAAAACTCTCAACATTCCTCTGCCTCTAACCCTACTACCTACCTCTTAGCTTTCTATCTAACTTCTTTCCTATTTTCCTTTATCCTTTATCCTACTATTTTTTTCGAAAGCCTTAATGTAAAAATGTTAGGAATTGGAGCTTTTGTAGGGCTTTTAAATATAGCGTTAATGTTTTTTACCTCTTGCGCCTTACATAAAGGGCCAGCTGGATTAACCTTCGCCTTTCAAAATACCAGCGCCGTTTTTCCAGGAATGATTTTGTTTGCTTTATTTGGCTCAGAAAATGGCTTTTCTTACTCTTATCAAAAACTATTAGGCATTTTATTAGTCATAGGAGGCCTCTTCCTAGGCGCCAGAGGTGAGGCTAAGGGCAGCTTAAAAAGCTTATATCCTTGGTTAAAATATGCTCTTGCCTGCTTAGCTGTCCAAATAATTGCCTTAACATTTATGCAAGCACGTTGTGTGATATGTCCTACCATGGAAACAACGGCCCCCAGTTATGCTCTTGTCAGCAGAGAGGATGTGAGCTTCATGTTAGGACAATTTGGGGTAGCTTGTCTAATTCAAGCCATTTATTTCCTTCGCCAAATGAATGCATGGACTACCACTACCACCATGTATGGGGTTTTAGCGGGCTTGGCCAATTTTGCTTCCACAGCTTTATTACTCTTAGCCACCAAATGGGCTCTTCCCATAGAAAAAGGTGTTTTATTTCCTTGTTTTGCTGTGGGTACCATCATCGCCTGTAATATATGGGCTAATAGGCTGTATGGAGAAAAATTCAATTATACTTCTAATGCTATTTGCGCAGGTGGAATTATACTCAGCCTTCTAGCATAGTTTTTTCCAAGATGCCAGGCAAAATTTTATAAGTATCCTCATCTTTCTTGCGGTATTAAATTTTGCTGTTTCTTCTACCTTCCTTACTTTATTAGAAGGGCAATAGGCTGCTTTCGCTCTATTGCTCTTCTTAGCACAAACCTATAATTAAGCCTCCTGTAGATAAACGATTAGCTTAAAAAACAGCTTACCTTGGCAGCGTGCCCTATCCATATTGCTGTTTTAGTGCACATCCGGATAGGTAGCAATATCTCTTACTTACCTAAAAGAGTTTTGCAGCGTTTTTATATCCTCCCACCTAATAAAAAGCTTACACCAGGAAATTCCTACAAATCTTAAAATCTCTTTCAAAAGATTGCTAATACCATTTAAACGAACTCCGTAAGTAGCAGCTATTGAGAATTGCAAACAGCCTTTTTCTAAATTCAAATAAGGAGG
>NZ_JAEMUC010000007.1:0-26591 GCF_018342455.1 Neochlamydia sp. AcF95
GTTAGATAAGTTACAACTGACAGAAATAGTACCTGCCAGGTAACTCATGTTTGTCAGGTCAAGTACTGTCTAGGACAAATAAAATATATTCACAAAGCGCTTACCATTGACCTTAAGCTCTTTGGTGTAAATCATCCCACCGTGGCAATTCGCTACAGCAACCTGGCAGCAATCTACCACGACCAAGGCAGCTTAGATAAAGCGGAAGAGTGTAGCAATAAAGCGCTCGACATAGATCTTAAGCTTTTTGGTAAAAATCATCCGTTGGTAGCAATTGACTACAGCAACCTAGGAGCAATTTACCAAGCCCAACTCAATTTAGATAAGACGGCAGAGTATAGCACTAAAGCGCTTGCCATTGATCTTAAGCGTTTTGGAGAAAACCATCCCACGGTAGCAAGATACTACAGTAATTTAGGGGCACTCTACCGTGATCAAGGCAATTTAAACAAAGCGGAAAAGTACAGTAATAAAGCGCTTGCTATTGGCTTTAAGCTTTTTGGAGAAAATCATCCCAAGGTTGCAAGCGATTATGGCAACCTAGGAGCAATCTACCAGGCCCAAGGCCATTTAGACAAGGCGGCAGATTATGGTAATAAAGCGCTTGCTATTAATCTTAATCATTTTGGTGAAAATCATCCCAAGGTTGCAAGCGATTATAACAACCTGGGACAAATCTACAAAGAGCAAGGCCATTTAGACAAGGCAGCTGAGTATAGCAACAAAGCGCTTACCATTAGCGTTAAGCTTTTTGGAGAAAATCATTCTCAGGTAGCAACAAATTACAACAATCTAGGAGCAATCTACCAAGAGCAAAGCAATTTAGACAAGGCGGCAGAGTATTTCAACAAAGCGCTTGCCCTTAACCTTAAGCTTTTTGGTGAAAATCATTCCATGGTGGCAACAAATTACAGCAATCTAGGAGCAATCTACAAAGAACAAGGCTATTTAGACAAGGCGAATGAGTATCTCAGCAAAGCGCTTGCCATTAACCTTAAGCTTTTCGGTGAAAATCATTCTAATATAGCAATCATTTACAACAACCTCGGGCAAACTTGCAAAGGCCGAGGCAATTTAGACAAGGCAGCTGAGTATAGCAACAAAGCGCTTACCATTAGCGTTAAGCTTTTTGGGGAAAATCATCCTCGAGTGGCAAGAGATTACAATAACTTAGGACAAATCTACCAAGACCAAGGCAATTTAGGCAAGGCAACTGAATATCTTAAGAAAGCTTTAGCTATTAACCTTAAGCATTTTGGTGAAAATCACTCTACACTGGCAATTTGTTATAGTAATTTAGGAGAGGCCTATCAACAACAAGGCAATTTTAATAAGGCATTTAAGCATATGAGTAAAGCTTTAGAACTCTCCTACCGTCTATATGGAAGAGGTCATCCCCCGGTAACAACATTCTGCAATAACCTACTAGGTCTCTTCTTAGAGGTTTATTTAACACACGCTAGGCAAAAATAGTTTTTTTCGTAACTTTTAAGCCCTAGGGGACGCCATCTGATTAGCTTTAAAAATTATCTTATAAGATCTTGTTATACCTTTTTGAGCTACTTCTTATGCAGCCCCGTACTTCATAAAATCCCTTGTGTTAAGTAAAAAGACAGCTTTTAGAGGATTGGATATGTAGACGGAGTTTTTTTAAACCGTATTACTCAACCTGCTAGAATAACTTTTAGGCTATCTTCCCCCGTGTTGAATTTGCCTTCATCAAAGGGCGAAGATTGTTAGAATATTTTCTGTAGACCTAACGGGAATCATAAGCTATCACTTTTGGCTAATCTTTTCTCTTGGATCTCTTGCACGGTGGCATTGATGAGTTTTATCTCAAAATCGGCGTTTTGCTTTTCCTTAGAGGTGAGGTCGGGACTGTTAGTAAGCGTACTAACGATTGGCTGAGGATAGCCAGGCAAGTAAATAAATCTTTCTAATGTGCCTGGCGTATTGCTTTGTTGATGAGAGGCCAGTCGCATGACTCCTTTGCTCATGACTGAGCCTTTAGAGAAAAACTTAACATCTATTTTATTGGATTCATGCTGGGTTCTATTTTCATCATGAAATTCAATCAATTGAATAGAATGCAAGGGTTTTTCTTTATTTATCACAAGCTCTAATAGCTTATCATCTAGATTGCCCTCTACTTTAAGGCGCATGAGGTTAGCTTGGCTATTTTGAGCGCTTTCAAAAATAACATGCACATCAGCATTCATGATCAACATTAAGTTTTGAGCCAGCCTTAAGTAATCTACGACCAGGTCTGTTTCGGTCTTAAAACGCTGTTCCCGTAAAGCTTTATGAACATTAAAGCCTATTACTCCCAACGTGAGCGCTAAGATTGCCATCACCATTAGCAGCTCTAAAAGGGTGATGAAACGCTTTTTGACTCGCTTACTTTTTGAATAAGGTCGCATGGCTTCTTTTATATTCGTTATATTTATCCGAGGAGACATGGATGGCATTATTTTCAGAAGTCACTCTAAATTCGTACCCCCAGCCATCTTTGATCAGATCGTCAGGATTTTTTACTAGGGGAGAAGCAATGATTACTTTCTTCCATTCAGAATCTAAGTGATCTAACAAAGCAGGATCTTCAGCGGCACTCAAATTTAAAATTGTTTCAATTTTGTCCATTGCCGCTCGCGTTTTAAAAGCTTTGCCCTCATCTAAGCTCCCTCGGTAGTTGTAAGTAATGACCCCTGCTATTAAGGCAATCAAAAACATCACAATCATAATTTCGATTAGAGTAATATATCTTTTTTTTAACACATAGAATTTCATGAAACCTCCATAGGATGCAATTACATAGTCAATGAACTTACGTCTGTTAAGGGGAGCAAAATAGCTAGTAGCACGACGCCAATAATGGTTCCCATCACAATTAATATTACAGGTTGTGCAAGCGCCATTACTCGCTCTAGTGACTTTTCTATCTCATTTTCATATATATCTGCTACCTTATTAAACATCGCAGTCGCATTGCCTGATTCTTCACCTACTGCTAGCATGCGAGGAACTAGCTTAGGAATGTAACGAGAATGCATCAGTTCAGCACTTAGAGAACTTCCTTCAATAATCTTTGCTTCAGCCTTTTTTACCTCTTCTTCTAACACAACATTATGCATCACCTCACGCGAAATGCGCAAAGAGTTGATGACGGGCAGCCCTCCTTGTTGCAAAGTTCCCATGGTGCGGCAAAAGCGTGCTACACAGGTTTGAATAATAAGCGTTTTAAGCAAGGGAAATTTGATCATGTTACGTTCAAGCCAGAGCCTACCATGGAGGCTCCGTAAGAAGTGAACAAGATAGATAATCCCCGCTAGGGCTGAAGGTAGAGCAATCCACCAGTAACTCCTGAACCCTCGGCTCATTCCCAGTACAAATTCGGTAAAACCATTTAATTGGCGATCGACAAAGATGCCCTCAATTGAAGGAACAACAAACCCTAGCAGCATAAGAATGATTAAAAATGAAAATGCAGCAAGAATAGCAGGGTAGACCATCGCGGTAATGATTTGCTTCTTTAATTTATTTTGCTTTTGCAATAATTGACTAAGTTTATCGAGGACTATATCTAAAGCTCCTACAGCTTCGCCTGCCGTGATCATGGAACAATAAAGTTGATCAAAACTATCAGGGAAGTTGCCCATGCTTTGTGAAAGCGATTGACCAGCTTTGATCTGTTCGCAAAGGCTTAAGACTACCCGATGGCAGGAATCTGTACGGTATTGCTCTTCTAAGGCTAATAAGCTTTCATAGAGAGGGACTCCTGCACTGACTAGCTGAGAAAGCTGTAAAGTAAAAGCTAAAAGAACATCACCTTTGAGGTTTTGCTTTTTAGAAATGGTTGTACGCAAGGCAAGCTTTTTTAGCATGGTGCCTTGGCTGCGCAGTTTTTCCTTAGCTTCTTTTTCAGTTTGCGCTTCAATTAATCCGGTGCGTTTTTTACCCAACGGGTCAAGAGCTTCATAGCTATACAGGGGCATAAAGTCTTAGCCCTCCTCAACGCCACGCGTGGTCCGTAAAACTTCAGCAACAGTGGTAATCCCTTGCTTAGTTAGAAGGCTGCCATGACTTAATAGACTCATCATGCCTGCATGTAAAGCCACTCTTCGCAGCTCTACCGCGTCAGGGCTTTTAACGATTTGCTGCTTGATGGCATGGTTGACAAGCATTAATTCATAAATACCGTGGCGTCCTTTATATCCTGAACCATAGCATGCCTGGCAGCCTGTACCATGGAAAAGATATCCTTCCGATAAATCTTCTTTTTTTAAGCCTATATTTTGTATTTCTTGATCTGTAGGAGTATAAAAAGTTTTGCAATGAGGACATATTTTGCGTACAAGACGTTGGGCTAGTACGCCAATAATACAAGAGGAGAGCAAATAGGGCTCGATGCCCATATCGACAAGACGGGTGATGGCAGAGGGAGCATCATTGGTATGAAGGGTACTCAATACAAGATGGCCGGTAAGAGAAGCTTGAATAGCAATCTCTGCGGTTTCTTTATCGCGGATTTCGCCAATCATAATGATGTCTGGGTCTTGCCTTAAGATATGCCGTAAGCCTGTAGCAAAATCTAACTTGATTTTTGGATGGACTCCTATTTGAGCGATCCCTTTCAAATTATACTCTACGGGATCTTCAATCGTCATGATATTGGTTTCATCATTATACATCTCGCAAATAGCGCTATATAATGTTGTGGTTTTACCACTTCCGGTAGGCCCGGTCACAAGTATAATGCCTTCGGGCACGGCGATTAATTTTCTGAAGTCCTTATAGCAATTAGGGGGCATGCCAATTTTATCTAGCCCTAAAATGACATTGCCTTTATCAAGAATACGCATGACAATACGCTCTCCGCCAGATACAGGAACTGTGCTGACGCGAAAATCAATCTCGCGGCGTCCCATCTTTAGCTTGAGGCGTCCGTCCTGAGGTAGCCTATGCTCAGCAATGTCGAGTCTAGACATCACCTTTATACGTGTGAGCAGCTGAGCTTGCTGATCAGGAGCAGGACTATGACGAGCTTGTAAGACTCCATCGATGCGATATCTTACGCGTAAACCATTTTCAGAAGGCTCAAAATGGATATCAGAGGCGCCTTGTTGGATAGCTTCTGTTAAAATTAAGTTGATAACTTTGACGATAGGGGCTTGATGCTGGCTATTGTCTAGAAGGTCATATATTTCAATTTCAGCTTCTACCCGTTCATCACCGCGCGTGAGGTGAGCGAGCATCTCTGAAGCTTCGCCATGTTCTAAATTATAGCAATCGTTGATCGAAGCAAGAATCACATCTTTAGGGCAATAAGCGGCTTTGATTGTCTTGTTGAGAATAAAACGGAGTTCTTCCAAAGCTTCAAGGTGTAAGGGATCTGCTATAACAACTAACACCCTCTCTTTATCTTCTTGAAGAGGAAGGATAAAATTTTTCTTAGCAAAAGTATAAGGGATTTTTTTAATTAGTTCTTTAGAGATACGAAAGGAGGAAAGATCATTATAAATAACCATGCCAAATTGAAGAGCAAGATGGCGATTATGGTCATCATTTTGCTTGGGCGCTTCTTTTTTTGAATGCATTTGGCCTGAGGTTATATATTTATCTTCCGTCATATTCTCCCAAAGGTAAAGGCTCGCAGCGCTCTTGTTCTCTTCCAAAGAGAAGCTGTACCGTGCCTCGTAATAAGCGATCTTTTTCAGCATTTTTTGCTTCTTCAAGGGCATACAAGAAAGAAGGAATATCTCCTGGACGGCGTGTGAGCTCGCGATAGCGATAAAGCTCAAGATCTTCTTTAGGGTCGGCAACAATTTTGGGAGTAATACAGATAAACATCTCCACACTATTATCCGTCATTGCAGTTGAGCTAAAAAGCTTGCCTAGACCAGGAATTTCTCCTAAAAAAGGAATAGAATCTTTAGCATCATCGGTAATTTTTCTTCTTAATCCCCCTAAAATAACCGTTTGGCCATCAGGGATGCGAACTTCATTGTTAATCACTCGCCTAGTTACATCAGGCTGCGAGGGATTAAGGCCACCATTAATTGTTTCAAAGACCAGATCTGTTTGAAGAGTAATAGAATCGCCTTCCTCTTCATGATCGTCAAAATTGCTATTAGGCTCTCCCCCTAATCCTTCGTGGCTCGTATGGATGATAGGAGTGATGTCAATTCTAATCCCGTAACGTGCACGAGCGAAGGTATTGTTAAGGGCAGTGGTGTTAGTGACAGGAGTAATGATAACTCCTGTATTAACAGTAATCTCATCTTCGATGGCGATATGGGCTTGCGTTTGATTTAAAGTCAATACTGAAGGGCTGGCGTTGATGGATATATCTTCTTGGGAAATTAAAAATTGATACACTGCATCATAGGCAGGAATCCTACTTGATTTTTTCCGATTCATAAAAAAGGTGGTAATGCCTCTATTATCAGGCAAGACTTTATTAACGAGAGGTTGGAAAAAGTTGACGTTATAGTCTAAGCCAGTTGCATGAGCATTTAAAGCATCCGAGCCAATCTTTAATAAATTTAAGCCAATATTATCCTGATTGCTAATTCTTTTTTCAAAAAGAAGAATTTCGATCTGTACCATTTTTTTAGGAATGTCTAATTTTCTAATCAATTCCTTAAGCTTGGGAAGAAGCTCAGCTTCTACTACCATGACAATGGCTCCTGTTTTTGGATCCACTATAAAGTTGGTACGGCCCTCATTGGGATCGATAGCACGGTTGCTTTCCTCGTAAGGATCCGGATTAACGATGTAACGGTCATTTAAATAGTAGCCTCCCTCAAAAGCATTGAAAGGAGAGCCGTTATTTAATTCTTTTTTTCCATTCGAGGAGGCAGCAAGCTCAGGAGAAGATGATTCAGAGAAAGCTTGATTATCAGTGCGCATGCCGGGACGTTGCTGAACCATCAAAGCATAGACTTTGAGAAGCATATCGGCCAATTTAAGAGGGTCAGAATGGCGTGTAGTGTACCAATGGATGACTTTTTCGCTAACTCCTCCCATATGGCTTTCTACTTCGCAAATAATTTTTTCCGCTCTTTTAATCTCTTCATTTGTTCCATAAAGAAAAAGGGCAGGAGCCGAGTTGCTAAGAGGAATAATACGCAGGCTGTTAGCTTCTACCGTCGAGCTGTTATATTCTGAGGAAAAGTTGTTGGCTACCTGTGAAAGATCTAAATGAGCTGATATTTTTTCATTTCTTTCAGAAATTTTTCCCAAGGAAGGAGAGGTTCCCGAGAGTTGATCGAAAACTGCGGAGAGAACTTTACTCATCTCTTCAGCCGCAATACGTTTTAAAGGAATGAGCTTGTATTCTTTATCTCCCCGGTTGGCAGAGATAAAGTCATAGAGCTTGAGCAGTTCTTGAAGATCTATCTTAGGCGCTACCACTAAAATATCTCGACCAATCAGCTGTAGAACGGTAGTGGTAGGGTTGATAAATTTATCTAAAAAATGCCAAACACGTTTAATTTCGGCAACTTCAGGGGAAAGCATAAAAAGAACACGCGCTTCTGCAGGTAGAAGGTCTAAATCTTCTCGCTTATTAGTGATCATCTTTAAATTCGATTTATCTTGCTTAAGAAAATAGAGTTGGCGCAGGTAAGCATTCAGCTGTTTAAAACCTATGCCGTTTTGTACAAGAATTAATTCCAACATTTCATCCCACGAGGCCCGGGGAATAGGGAGATTAGAATCCACACTTAATTTTACCATTGCAATCTCAGGGGAAAGCAAATAAACATAATTTTGAGAACCATAGTCGATAACAAGTTGTCCAATATTAGTGTCAGGTTGATGCCATAAAGAGTAACCTTCTGTAGATGCCATTTCAGCCGACAGTTGCTGCCATCCTTTTTGGGTATCTTGAATGCTTTGACGTAAGGTGTTAATCTGAGTTAAAAGCTTGTGGTAAGCCTCTTCAGGAGCATTTATGTTATAGAGTTTTTCCACTTCTGCATATAAATTGCGCAGCTGGCTTTGTTGCTCTTTTAGCTCACGATTGATATCCCTTAAATATTCTTGCATCTCTGGATGGAGATCATTACTGTTTTGCGTAAAACTAGCTTTTTTCTCAGCAATTGTTTGCCCCCATAAAGGTGATAATACCCTTGTTAAGAAAATAAAAATGCTTAATAAGAAAAAGCAAAAGAAATTGTTAGTTGTTTTCATAGCTATTCAAGGGTTTCAGAGTTTTTTCAGTTTCAAATCTTTTAGATATTATAGGGAGAGGTGGGGGAGAATTTAGATCCACAGGGGAAGAGTCTGACGGCAAAGAGTTATGGGATGGTAGGTCTTTTTCCTTTTCTTCTGCTTTTCTCCTACCTAAAAATGCAGAATTAATAGGAAGCTCCAAGGGCTTAGCTTCCGAGCGCGACGAATTATAAAGAGTTCCTACTAGTAATTGTTGCTCATTTTTACGTTCGATACCCCCAAATATAAATAATATGCCCACCAATTTGCGGGATACATAGTCATCAACCTCTTGAGGCTTACTTATTTTTTTCCATCCGCTACTGGTTAAGATTAACCAGTCTTTAGGCTTTAATAAGATTCTTTTTTTACTAATTTCAAAAACAAATTGAGAATGAGTATGGGATCCTAAAAATTTAAAGTTTTGTAAGGCATTCTGAGGCATCCAAGGTTCAGAGGATTTTAGAAGATTAAGAGCTATTTTGGAACGCCCCTCTATATCCCAAAGCTCTAGCTGCATTAAACGATCATCAATTTTTTTGATAACTAATAACGGGTAACCTAAAGAATCCATCCCTGGATTGACAAGTTTCCATTGATCCTCTTTCCATATCAATGCATCCCCTAAGCCAACAAACAGTGAATAAACCCCTTCACCTTCGCCAAAATCAAGCCTTTGCTTACCCATGTTTAGGCTATGCTCGCTGCCTCCATGATCTTCTAAAAAACGATCAATACCATACCATCGTGCTTTTTGGCGGGCTAATAAGCTGCCGTCAACGCGCCATTTCCCTATTTCCCAGGGAACATGCACACGCACATATTCTTTCTTAGGCAAAGTAAACTCAGTGTAAGAGCAAGGTTCCTGAATAATCTGACCTTTATCATCTATCATATTGACTTTTATGCTAGCCTCTTGATCGTTTGCTGTAGCTTGAAGCCAAAGGGGGGTCGGGAGATTGTCAGGATTGAACACGTATTGCGAGGGATTTGCCTGGCGATTATAAGAAATATACATTTTCTCTCCCGGGGAAATTGAGGAAACCGAAGGGTTTCCATTAAAAGCAAAATGAAGCAAAGGAAGAGCTTCTTTTGCATCGGGTCGATCATTTGTGCCATAGTAAATTAGATGCTTGCGTAAATCTGGCAGCTGCATGGTGATAGGGGAATGTTTTAGCTGAAAAATAGACTGCCTGATCGCATCGTAAGCCTCTTGAGGTTGGCTATAGCTGTTCCGGGGTAAATTTCTTTTTATATCAGTAAGCGTGTTGACAGGAATTTCAAGAGGACGAGCCCATCGATAGGCTAAAGCACTTATCAATAGCGCCATAACTGTAAAAGCCATTCCCACATTAACGCCAAAAAGCCATTTTTTTTCCATATAACACTTTATAGTTACCAAAGAAGAATTATAACGGATCCCTCTCATTTTGATGGAGAAATTTTATTAGATTTATGAAATTTAGTAGGTTATAGGAGTGAAAGAAAGGGCTATAAATAACCTTAATGAAAAAGGTTAGATACCTTAAATTAAGCTAAATTTAAGTGCAAATTTTTTGCGCCTGTTTCTCTAGTAAGCGCCTGGAGCTTTTGAAGGGTTCGGAGCCTGTCAAACCTATCTTATTAGCTACTCTTTTTTAGTAAAATTTGATTTTGTTTTCTTCTCCTTTTTATTAAGGGATATTCTTGCGCCTCTGTCTTATGCAAGCAGTTTTTTTAGTCCTTAATAACCTGAATGTTATGTTGAAAGGGGGGAGATTTTTTATTTTAGAGAGAAAAAATATAAGCGTTATGTTTATAAGTGGTTTTTTATTTTGAAAATTAAACAATGAAGCCAATATTAACTAGGTATTGAAAGATAAGTAAAACTAGAAGGTAGGTAAGAGAATGAACTTAGAGAATTTACCTAGCCACCCCTTTATATTTCCTGCGTTTAAGGAAATAGAAAAAAGAGAACAGCATCGAAAACTAGGCCCCTATACCGAGATTAGCTTAGAGATCTTCGAAAAACTGGGGCGCAAAGACATATACCAAGCAAGCTTAGTCTGCAAAGAATGGAAGCGATTAGTTGAACAAACAAATTTATGGAAAAAGCTTTATTCAGCAAGCTTTGAAGTTGACTCCCAAGAAGAAAAGCAAGCCAGCAATGATAAGGAATATCTTTTAAAACTTTCTTCTTGCCCGTGGAATAAAGCTCAAATTGCTAAATTTTTATGGCAAGATTCTACGACTATCATTAGTGATTCCATACAAGCAAAAGTAAAGGCTGCGGCAGCTTATCTACAAGAAGAAGGCTTTGAATTAAAAGGTGTGGCTAGTGATGGCGACTGCTTCTTTAGCGCTTTTTTAGGAAGCTATGCCTGCCTTTCTAGAAAAATTCCTTTATTAGAGGAGTGGGAAGATAAAATTTTTTATTTAAGACAAGTACTCTCCGAGCTTATTAAACATATAGACAACGAAAGAGCTGAAGAAATAAAAAGAAAAGCGGCATGGATAAGCGGCTTAGGTGAAGGAGATCGATTAGCTCTGGCTTTGTCTATTCCTATTAGGCTGATAACAGTTAATGAAGAACAGTTAAGGTGCGGGATTCATGATAGGGTTATCTTCTCAGGGCAAGGCTTAGGTTTACTTGAAGAAAATAGATCGCAGGAATGGAAAACTATCCTTCAACAAGAAAGGCCTAAAGAGTTTATTTTTATTGTGGATTTAGGAGGTCACTTTGTGTATGCACAGAAACATTTAAAGCAAGCCTCTACTCTTTTTTCAAATTTGAGAAACTTTTCTAATATCCCTCTTTCTAATTTCAAATCTAAAAATGAATTTAAAAAAAATTTGGCAAGTTTAGAAATCGATGACCTTTTATCAGAAGAAAAGATAAAAGAATTGGAGCTATTCTATACGCAAGCTTTAAAAATTGCTATTCACGAGCAAGATCTTATCCAAGAAAGCTTTTGCATTGAAAAATTAGGGGATATTTACTTAAGAAAAGAAATGTCAGAAACTCTTTTACAAGCAGCAGGGCTTTACAATTATGCCCTACGGCTAGCTCCTCGAGAAAGGCAAGAAATTATCAAAAATAGGCTTTCCCAAGCTCAAAATTTACTTGCTAAACAATGTGAAGGTAAACCTTGCGATCCTGCGGTAAACAGAGGACAATTTGAAAGTAATCGTAACACCTTGAAAAATTTTAGAGAAGAAATAGAGAAGAAAATACAAATTCTGCCAGAGAATCCTTCTCCTCAACAAGTAAGAGAGCTTTATCAGGAAGTTGTGCGGCGTATAAAAGGCTTTTTTAGCTTTCTAGTCAATCAGGCGATTGATGTCCTAGGACCTGCACCTTGTGAATATGCCATGATAGGCTTCGGTTCTCTAGCTAGGGAAGAGATGACTCCTTATTCCGATCTAGAATTTGGCCTTCTTATACAAGAAGATACTCTTGTAAATAAGAAGTATTTTAAGAATCTGACAAATCTACTTCACTTGCAAGTGATCAACTTAGGAGAAACTATTCTTCCTGCTTTAAATATTCCTTGCTTAAAAGCCATAGGTTTTTTTGACGGCATTACGCCAAGAGGCTTTGCTTTCGATGGAGCAGGGGTAGAAGGGAAAGGCTGTAAAACTCCTTTAGGAAATGGTAAGACGTTTGAACTTATCCAAACTCCTGAAAAGATGGCTCAATATATCGCTCAAGATAAAAATGGTAAATGGTGGCATGAAAAAGAGCCCCATCTTCCTATGGAACTGCTAACCTTTACTCATTTGCTAGGCAATCTTCAATTAACTAAAGCTTATAATGAAAAAATTCAAGAAATCCTTAATACGAATACGTATTATCAAGATAACCTTGATCTGCGCCAGTATTTAGCTAAGCAGCACCTTGTGTTAGGTGATATGATAGCTTTTAATCCAGGAATGGGTGATTTAGACAGACATGGCATGCTTTTTCAAGTTAAAAATGATTTTTATCGGTTTCCTCATTTAGCCTTTGACCGCCTGTCTCTTCTTAAAAAAGTAGCAGCTTCCGACACTTTTACTAGGATTGATAATCTAAGCGAGTTAAAGATTATAACGAAAGGTTCCGCTGAAAGATTAAAAGATTGGATAAGCTTAGTCTTATTCATGCGTCTTAAAACTTATTCTCATTATCAGGCGCAAAAAGAGGTGATGAATCCTCTCCTTAAGCCCTTTGATTTTGAGGATCAAGATCTTGTTGAAAAGCAGTTTGCTTTGGATCATGGAGCTTTAAAAAAGATAAGAAAAATTTACCGCATCTTTATTTCTTTCTATCAAGCTATTAAAGAGTTTCTAGCAGGCAATGAAGAAAAACTTAAATCTTCTGCTTTAAAAGATACCTCTCCAATGGCAGAAGGGGATATACTTCGAAGGTTATTTCAACATAAAAAAGCAAAAAAGTATTACCTTCTAGCAAAAAAAACAAATTCACAAAACTCGGAGGTTTTAAATGCTCTAGGAAGCATTTACTACGAACAAGGCAGCTTAGATAAGGCATTAAACTATATCAGCAAAGCGCTTACTATTGACCTGAAACTTTGGGGAGAAAATCATCCTGGAGTGGCAAGAGATTACAATAACCTAGGGCTTATCTACCAAGGCCAAGGCAATTTAGGCAAGGCGACAGAGTATAGTAGCAAAGCACTTGCTATTGATCTTAAGCTTTTTGGCGAAAATCATTTTACGGTGGCAAGAGATTACCACACCCTAGGAGAAATCTACCAAGACCAAGGCTATTTAGACAAGGCTGCGGATTATATCAACAAAGCCCTTGCTATTGACCTGAAAGTTTTTGGTGAAAATCATTTTGCGGTAGCAAGAGATTACCTCACTTTAGGGGAAATCTACCAAGACCAAGGCAAATTAGAAAAGGCGGTGGATTATATCAACCAAGCGCTTGGAATCGACCTTAAGTTTTTTGGTAAAAACCATTATACAGTGGCAAGAGATTACCACAACCTAGGGGGGATTTATCAAGGCCAAGGCAATTTAGAAAAGGCTGCAGATTATATCAATAAAGCCCTTACCATCGACCTTAAGTTATTTGGTGAAAACCATCATACGGTGGCAAGAGATTACCACAACTTAGGGGAAATCTACCAAGACCTAGGCAATTTAGAAAAGGCTGCGGATTACATCAACAAAGCGCTTATCATTAGTCTTAAGCTTTTTGGTGAAAACCATCCTAGGGTGGCAAGAGATTATAGCACCCTAGGAGCAATCTACCAAGACCAAGGCAAATTAGATAAAGCGGCTGAGTATAGCACTAAAGCGCTTGCTATTGACCGTAAGGTTTTTGGTAAAAACCATCCTAGGGTGGCAAGAGATTACAACAGCCAAGGAGCACTTCATTACGATCAAGGTAATTTAGAAAAGGCGGCAGAATATAATAGTAAAGCACTTGCTATTGACCGTAGGCTTTTTGGTGAAAATCATCCCAATGTGGCAATTCGTTATAACAATCTAGCATTAATCCACACAGAGCAAGGCAATTTTGACAAGGGAGCAGATTACAGCACTAAAGCGCTTGCCATTACCCTTAAGCTTTATGGAGAAAATCATCCCAAGATGGCTAGTTGTTACAACAACCTAGGAGAAGTCTACCGAGAACAAGGCGATTTAGAAAAAGCGGCAGCTTATCTCAACAAGGCTCTTGTCATTACCCTTAAGCTTTATGGAGAAAATCATCTCGTAGTGGCTAGTTGTTACAACAACCTAGGACAAGTCTACCAA
Organism: Neochlamydia sp. AcF95; assembly: GCF_018342455.1. Classification (NCBI taxonomy): domain Bacteria; kingdom Pseudomonadati; phylum Chlamydiota; class Chlamydiia; order Parachlamydiales; family Parachlamydiaceae; genus Neochlamydia; species Neochlamydia sp. AcF95. Next base: position 13,960 of record NZ_JAEMUC010000007.1, read on the forward strand.
GAACAAGGTAATTTAGAAAAGTCTGTAGATTATATCAACAAAGCGTTTGCCATTACCCTTAAGCTTTATGGAGAAAATCATCCCAAGGTCGCAATTGGTTACAACAATTTGGGAGCAATTTACAAAGCCCAAGGCAATTTAGAAAAGGCTGCAGACTATATCAATAAAGCGCTTGCCATTACCCTTAAGCTTTATGGAGAAAATCATCCCAAGGTGGCAACTCGTTACAACAATCTAGCATTAATCCACACAGAGCAAGGCAATTTAGACAAGGGAGTAGAGTACAGCAAAAAAGCGCTTGCCATTACCCTTAAGCTTTATGGAGAGAATCATCCCAAGATGGCAACTCGTTACAACAATCTAGCATTAATCCACACAGAGCAAGGCAATCTGGAAAAGGCCGCAGATTACATCAACAAAGCAGTTGCGATTACCCTTAAGCTTTATGGAGAGAATCATCCCAAGGTGGCAATTTGTTACATTAACTTAGGAGCACTCTATAAAAAGCAAGGTGAATTAGACAAGGCAGCTGAAAATACCAGAAAATCTTTAGCTATTAACCTTAAGCTGTTTGGTGAAAACCATCCTAGTATTGCGAAAAATTATAACATTTTAGGAACTATTCATTATCAACAAGGAAATATCGAGGATACAATTTATTATGTCAAAAAAGCTCTCGCCATTAACCTCAAACTTTTTAGTGAAAATCATTCTATTGTGGCTGCAGATTACGCCAATTTGGGACAAATTTACCGAGAGCAACATGATTTAAAGCAAGCAGCGAACTATATCAAGAAATCTCTTGCTATTAACCTTAAGCTATTTGGTAAAAATCATCTCTTGGTAGTAAGGGATAACAGCAACTTAGGAGCAATCTACAAAGAGCAGGGTAAATTAGACAAGGCAGCTGAGTACATTAAGAAATCTCTAAGCATTAACCTTAAGCTATGGGGTGAAAATCATCTCCATTTAGTAACTTGTTACAATAACTTAGCACAGCTCTACCATGCCCAAAGCAAATTAGATAAGGCAGTAAAATATAGCCACAAAGCTCTTATCATTAGCCTTAATCTTATCGGGGAAAATCACCTCCAGACGGCAATTTGTTACCTTAACTTAGGAGTAATCTACCAAGCCCAAGGCTATTTAGGCAAGGCAGCTAAGTATGCTAAAAAATCTTTAGTTATTAACCTTAAGCTTTTTGATGAAAATCATTTTAGTGTCGCGAAAAATTATAACATTTTAGGGGGCATTTATTATCAACAGGGAAATATGGAAAAGGCAACTTATTATACTAAGAAATCCTTAGCCGTTAAACTCAAGTTATTGGGTGATAATCATCCTTTGGTAGCAATAGATTATAGTAACCTAGGACAAATCCGCAAAAGAGCAAGACAGGCTAAAAAAAGTGGCAGAGTATAGCGACAAAGCACTTATGACTACACCTTGAGCCCTTTAAAAAAATAACCTGTTTGTAGACAGGGTGTAAAAATAAGAAAAATTTAAATAGCAGAGGGCTGAGGTAATAAAGATGAAGTCTTCCATTAAATTTTAATGAATAAAAGTTAATCTCACATTTGTTATCCATCCTACCTTAGGAAAGTAAGAAATAAATGCTCAAATTGTTAGTGATTTGCCTTCAAGGGGTTACAAGCAATAAATTTTATTTTTCTTAGCTGCAAACTATGATTTCATGTTCTTTTGTCAATAATTTTATTGAATATTACCTGAAAGCTGGTCTATATTGACAAGCAAGTAATAATACTACCGAATAAGGGGGTTAAAATGAACGCTGATGAAGAGAATAAAGATCCATCGCAAGAGAGTATCCGTGAAGTAGAGGCAGAGCATCTTAAGAACGGAGAGAAGAAAATCCATGGTTTGATCGATTTTGCTAAGACTAACACAAAAGATTCCATTGCTTATATTATTATGATTTTAGGCATTATTCTTTTGTTCTTTGAGCAATTTTCAGGAGGAATGCTGATAGGGATCATTTCAGGGCTTTATTACTCCATAGAAATTCAAGATTTTTTTAGCCACTTTAATGAGTTTATTGATGAGCAAGGAATCGTGAGGGGAATTGTGCTAGGAGTGGTAACTATAGCCCTGTTTATTTCTGCTCCAGGAATTTTTGTAGGAGCTATATTAGCGGTCATTGTAAAATATCTTTTTAGCCCTAGCAACGCTTAGATTTTTTAGCCTACACCTTACTTACTAAACCTATAACTCATGATTTAACTTTCAAAAAGGAAAATTTTTTATGAGTTTTTTAGGTTTTTTCCTTTTCCGCAACTGGCTAAAGTTCGTTGAATGTTTATTAAAGAGAGTAAGGATCTGCATGTAGGTTTTTGCTTTTAAATCAAAAGTAAAGAGCAAATAAGGGATCAATAAGGTGAGTGTGACAAGAGATAAAGTTGTGTTTAACCTTAAGAAATTCTCTTAAGCTTCCTTGAATGCTTGCTAAAAACTATTCTTTTCAGTAATTTTCCATTAAATTGCTATATTTATTTGAGGCACTCATTCATGGCATATATAAAAATAACAAAAGGCTTAGATATCCCTCTAAGTGGGAAACCTAACGAGCATGCGCATTCTTTATCCTCTACAAGCCAAGTAATTTCTTTGAATGCTCCCTCTACAGTTTCTCTTGATTTAAAGCCTTTTGCTGACCTGAAATTTAAGCTTCTTATTAAACAAGACGAAGCTGTCAAGATAGGACAGCCTCTTGTAGAAGATAAGGGATGCCCTGGGAGAATGTTTGTTGCCCCTGCTTCAGGAGTTATTAAAGAAATAAGACGGGGGTATAAAAGGAGCTTACAAGAGATTATAATTACTGTAAGTGAAGACGAGCCTTTTGCCGAGCGTCCTGCTAAACCTCTTGAAGGAATGTCTAAAGAAAACCTTATAGAGTTAATGAAAGAGAAAGGTTTTTTTTCTAATATTCGTGTTAGGCCTTTTAATAATTTAGCCGATCCTCTTAAGGCTCCACGCTCTATTTTTGTCAAAGCGATTGAATCAGCTCCTTATAATCCGCCGGCAGAAATGCAAGTGCAAGGCTATGAAAATGAATTTCAGCTAGGCTTAAATGCCCTTGCAAAGTTAACTACAGGCACGGTCCATTTAATTTATCGCGCAGGCTCTACATGTAAAGCTTTTATAGAAGCACAAAATGTTCAGCAACATACGGCTGAAGGACCTCACCCTATTGGCAATGTGTCGGTGCATATCCAAGCGTTAGACCCTATTAAAAGGGCTGATGATATTGTATGGGTAGTTAATGCTCAGCAGGTGGTAGCTTTAGGATATTTTTTAGCCCATGGTCATTATCATGTTAAACGTGTCATCAGCATAGCTGGTCCCGGTATTCTACCTGGCTGCACAGGCTACTTTAAAGTGCAAACAGGCTATCCCATCGCTTCTTTGTTAGTCGGGCGCCTACAACCAGGTTGCCAACGTTTGATTTCAGGAGATCCTTTAACAGGACGCAAGGTAGAAGAAACCGATTTTTTAGGCAGTGAAGATTATACCTGCTGTGTATTTCCTGAAAATAACTCACGAGAGTTTCTTCATTTCTTCAGGTTAGGGATAAATAAATATTCTTTTAGCAAAGGCTATCTTTCCGGGCATTTAGCTAGATTTAAGAAAGACTATAGCTTTACAACCAATCAACACGGCGAGCAGCGCGCCTTCATTGATTCTACCCTTTATGACCAAGTTCAACCTTTAGCTATACCCACTATGCTATTAGTGAAAGCAGTCATGGCAGAAGATTATGAATTAGCAGAATCTTTAGGGTTGTTAGAGGTTTGTGGAGAAGATTTTGCTTTACCCTCCTTTGTAGACCCTTCTAAAATAGAAATGGGAGAGATTATAGATCAGGGCTTAAAACGCTATGCAAGCGAGGTCTTAGCTTAACGTAAAACTGCCTACAAGCTACAAATTTATATCCCCGCAGATCTTTGTAAAGACCGAAAATAGGCCTAAGCATTTTTCTACCAGTGCTATTAAACTTTCGGCATCCTTTTTTAGTGTCAGCTCTCAAATGGTGTGTTTATAGATACCTTTAAAGTGTCTACACAAATATGCCCTTCATGCTTCTCAACCTTTTTGCTTTATCTTATTAAGCTATTACCTTCTTATTGTTTTAATTGACAGGCCAGGAATGCTGGTAGCGTTCTTTCGTTTATCTTCAACTTAAATCAATAGTGCCATTTGCCAGCAAAAAAGCAATGGGAATATAAGGCAAACGCTCTCTTTAAAAAATTATTATAAAGTTGTTAGGGGCTGGATTGCCGGGTACCTTCATGATCTAATTTCTTCCTCTATAGCTTAATTCTTAAGTATCTAGATCTGTTTTTAAAGAGTTGGAGGGGGGATGAGGTAATAGGTCAAACGGGCTTTCTAATGGCACAAGTTTTTGCTTCTTTTCTTATAATTTTTAACTCCAAAATTATTTTTCTTTAATACTAGATCATGCATTCCCTACTTAAATATTAAGTTGCTGACTTTCAAAAACATAAAAAACATTCCTTAAATTTAATTTCCGTATTTTTATCATTCGACGGTCTAAAAAAATCACTAAGAAAAAATAGGCTAGAAAAAAAGATTTTTCTTTTCCTATTTCATTGATTGCCTATGTTCACTTAAAGATTTTTATCAGTCTAATTAAGAGTTGTTTATAAACGTATCGCTTTTTTTAAACATGACAACCTTAAGACTAGAGCTATGAGGGTGGCTTAATTCGCTAACATTTCAGCAATTTATCCCTCAGCATCTTTACGTCCTTCCCTATCTTTTTCTCTTGCTTGTAACAAACAAGTTGGTTTTCCCATCTTGGCACAGGAATTGCAAGAAAGGTACTGCTTTAAATTCATAATCATTCAAGGAGAATAACATTATGGAACCAGATCTTTCTTTCAATGCAAGAAACCATTTAACCAATCACCTACTCAATTTTACTGCGGTAGCAAGTAATCTTTCGGAGGAAAGCCAGGCCTCAGATTCTCTCCCGGCTCAAGTTATGGAGGCTAAAGTCATCATGATTGGCGAAATTCATGGGCAAGCAACGGAACAGATAGGCAAGCTTGTAAATGCGGTAGCTTCTCAATATTTAAGTGAAAATAACGGTAAGATTAAGCTTTTAGTAGAAGGAGATATAAACATAAGAGCAGAGTACATAGCCTCATTACCTAGTGCTTATCGGGAGCATATCTACATCTCATCGTGGGATACAGATGCCTCAAAAGCAGTAATAGAGTCTTTCTATAATAAAGTTGTTAGTCGTCTTCATATAAAGTTGTGCCATGCCTTTATTGCCTATTTATCTGATTCTTCTACAAGCAACAGGAGAGAAATTGGAAATATTTTGAAGAATCTAACATCTGCGCAGATACCTGAATGGATAGAAGATAATAACCATCCATCATTACGTTCAAGTGTAGAAAGCAATTTAGATGACTTAAAGATTCATCTACAAGAACTTCAATCTCATATCAATCAAAAGGAAGCCTCCTTAAGCTTTTTAACATCTTTAAAGATTTATTTAGATACGTTTTATAGTATGATAAGAGAAATAACAATACAACCGATTCTTGAGCGTAATAGGGGAATGGTAGAAAATATTCAGCAAAGTTTAAGCTCTGCTGACAAAATTATAGTTATTGCAGGCAAGGCTCATCTTTTTGGCAGTGATGCTTTTTCCGAAACAGAAAAGGTTTTTATCAAAGAGGGCATTCAAATGGTGAGGGAAAGCTTATCACAACCAGAAACTCCCTATATAATCCTGGATGCACCTTCATTAAATACTTTTACTGAAACAGAAGAGCACATTCAGACTCAACCTGTCCCTCCTGAATGGCTGAATGATTCTGTACCATCCGATGCTGATAAGGGGGAATCGCAAGCGAGCAATAAAACAGAAGATCTCTCCCTCACAGAGATTATTTCTCATGCCTCTAGTTCTTCGGTAGCTGCTGCAGAGTCTGAAGAATCTCAGAAAGAAGAGATACAAGCTAGCAAAGCTTCAGCAGAAAGCGGCCAAGATGCCATCTATCAAGCACTTAACATAAATATTGAGCAGATACAAGCAGTAGGTAACAGAGAATATTTAGCTTTACAATTTAAAGGAAGTTTTGATGCAATATGGGGAGAGATAGAAAGGAAAAAATATATCGCTATGGAAGATGACATCATGTTGGCTAAACTTTTAACTGTTACTATAAACAGATTGCTCGAATTGAAATAAAGCCAAGCTCTTTAAGAGAGGAAAAGAAGGGACTAAAGTAAACTTTTGATAAGATTTTTGTCTTACTTGTTTAAACTCTATCTAGATAATTTTTTTGAAAAAGGAAAGCTTGAGTGCTGCAAAATATGGAGATAGTAGAATGGAAGATGAAGTATAAACTATTTTGTGCCTTTTCCAAAAGTTTTTATCATAGAATGCTTTCTCTCAACTATTCAAGATACGGCGACTTAATCGGCGGGTTGCAAAATAGCTTTTTTCTTAAGGTCCCTTATCGGGTTAATATATCTCAAAATGTTTTTAATATAGGTTTTTCCATAAGGCCTTGTTTTTGGCTAAATTTTCCATTGATGGCATGTCAGTTCAACTTCTAAGAGGTCGAAAACTTGCAAAAAAGAAAAAATATGCAATAGCAGATCATCGGGCATCTATAAAGCCAAAAGTGCTTGCAAATAGCTGTTTTTTCTCTTTACTGCTCTTATTAATTTACATTTGTACCTTAGCATCAAAAGCTTAAGCAATGTTAACCCTCATGACCGCTTACTAAATTATTACCAACGGCAAACTCTGTTTCACTGCCTTTGCAGCGTAATTTGCTTTTAAAGGTAAGATTAAGAATATATTATTCTCTTCATGTATTTTACAGGTTTCATGGCAGACCTATAAATTTTGCTAATTCAAGGTTATGCACATGTTTTATGGACCCTAAGAATGCCATTAATTTTTCGTGTTCACGCTTTGTTCGATGGGCTACAAAATAGCTCTCTTTGTAAGGCTTCTCATCAACCCAGCATTTTTCAAAATGCTTTCGACAAAGATCCTTCCATAAAGTCTCGTCGTGGGCCAAATTTTTCCATTGATGGCATGTTAGTTCAACTTCTAAGAGGTCGAAAGCTTGCAGAAAAGAAAAAATATGCAGTAGCAGCTCATTTGGCAGTTGTTTTATAGATGTAATAGTAGAATCATTGGGGGAAATAGTTATCCCATTTTTATGGCTATCAGCATTTGTCAATGTATTTACCATCTTTTCTCCTTGATTATCATGTTTAAAGAACGTTTTGTATAAACTATTAGCGGTTGCAAACTCCACTTTACTCTTGTTTGTAGGTTGGCTTGCTTTCAAAAATAAGATTAAGAATTTATTATTTCCATTATGTATTTTATAGGTTTCATGGCAGACCTATACCCATATATCTTCCTAGCTCAAAGTTTCTCTCCACGTGTTTTAAGGACCCTAAGAATGCCATGGTTTTTTCATATTCACGCTTTCCGTGAAGAGTGATAAAATAACTTTTTTTGTTAGATTTCCCCTCACGCCAATATATTTTAAGATGCTTTTGATATAGGTTTTTCCATAAGGTTTTGTCCTCGGCCAAATTTTTCCATCGATGGCATGTTAGTTCAACTTCTAAGAGGTCGAAAGCTTTTAAAAAAGAAAAAATATGCAATAGCAGCTCATCGGGCAGCTGTTTTATAGATGTAACGGTAGAATCATTGGGGGAAATAGTTATCCCATTTTTATGACTATTAGCATTTGTCAATGTATTTACCATCTTATCTCCTTGATTATCATATTTAAAGAACGTTTTGTATAAAATATGTAAGCGGCCAAGGGGTATACCTAGCTTTAGATGTGAGCCTGCGGGCATCTGTAAATTCAAAAATGCTTGCAAATAGCTGTTTTTTCTATTTACCGCACTTATTGCTTTACGTTATTGCCTTAGCATCAAAAGCATTAAGCAATGCTAACCCTCGTGACCGCTTACTAAATTATTACCAACGACAAACTTTGCTTCACTGCCTTTGCAGCGTGGTTTGCTTTGAAGGTAAGATTAAGAATTTATTATTCTCCTCATGCATTTTACAGATTTCATGGCAGACCTATGTATTTTGCTAACTCAAAATTTCGCTCCACATGTTTTAAGGACCGAAAAATTTCATCAATTTTTTTATTTCTTTGCTCTACTCGATGGGCTGCAAAATAGCTTTCTTTGTAGGGTCCCTCATCGGGCAAATCTGTTTCATAATTCTTTTGATATAAATTTTTCCATAAAGTCTCGTCGTGGGCCAAATTTTTCCATTGATGGCATGTCAGTTCAACTTCTAAGAGGTCGAAAGCTTGCAAAAAAGAAAAAATATGCACTAGCAGCTCATCGGGCAGCTGTTTTATAGATGTAACAGCAGAATCATTGGGGGAAATAGTCGTCCCATTTTTATGGTTATCAGCATTTGTCAATGTATTTACCATTTTCTCTCCTTGATTATCATATTTAAAGAACGTTTTTTATAAACTATTAGCGGTTGCAAACTCCGCTTTACTCTTGTTTGTAGGTTGGCTTGCTTTCAAAAATAAGATTAAGAATTTATTATTCTGATCATATGTTTTACAGGTCTCACGGCAGACCTATATATTTTGCTAACTCAAAATTTCGCTCCACCTTTTTTAAAGATCCTAAGAATGCCATTAATTTTTCGTGTTCACGCTTTGTTCGATGGGCTACAAAATAGCTCTCTTTGTAAGGCTTCTCATCAACCCAGCATTTTTCAAAATGCTTTCGACAAAGATCCTTCCATAAAGTCTCGTCGTGGGCCAAATTTTTCCATTGATGGCATGTTAGTTCAACTTCTAAGAGGTCGAAAGCTTGCAGAAAAGAAAAAATATGCAGTAGCAGCTCATTTGGCAGTTGTTTTATAGATGTAATAGTAGAATCATTGGGGGAAATAGTTATCCCATTTTTATGGCTATCAGCATTTGTCAATGTATTTACCATCTTTTCTCCTTGATTATCATGTTTAAAGAACGTTTTGTATAAACTATTAGCGGTTGCAAACTCCACTTTACTAAGGAGATCGAGTGCTTACAGAAAAGATGGGCAATAGCAGCTCATCGGGCAGCTGTCTTATGGAGATAACAGTAAATTTAGTAAGGGAAAATAATAAGCCTATTTGTATGGTTGCCAGCATGTGGAGTTAAGAACTTGTTGTTGTTTTTTAATTAAACTGATTATTATTTTTGTTTTTTATTTTTTAAGTCAATGTATTTTTGTTTAAAATTTAAATAATTTGATGCTTTTTTATAATACGCTTAATAATCTCGTCTCTTAAAGGATGATTTGCCTCTTTTTTGTAGTCTTCTTCCTCTTCTAAGAAGGACTCTCCAGCATCTATGGCCTGAATGTACAATGATCGGTAGGAAGCTTATTTATTATAACGTCCATCTATGTAAGTGTTTTTATACCTTTTGGTAGTTTGTGATACATTTATATTGGGTATTAGTTCATCGACTTTACTGCTTTTTTTATCAGTTTACTTAAAAATAATTTTATGTGTATCTGGGCACAGGCTTAAGTGAATCTTTCTCCATGTCCTACGCTTAGTTTTGGCATGCTCGTACGCTTTCCATTCCCCTTCGCCCTAAACCTTTACTCTAGGCGAATCGAAGGTTATCTCTTTTGTACGCTTACGACTTAACTTCTCCAAGTTTTTGCTCAAGTAGTTTAGCCCGCCTGTAGAGAGGGGTATAACAAGGAATGGGCAGCCACCACGGTAGCAAAGCAATCAATAACAATAAAAATTCTTGTTGAGCTTGGAAGAAGTAAATGCTAGTAGCATTATCCATCAACGTGCATAGGATAGCGTTATTAAGATAGGCCTTATCTTCGCTGTGCTTTCATTTCCCCCCTCTTTTAATAACTCTATCTCTAGGATTATTAAGTTATGCTCCCTCTTAACCAAAGCTGCATTATACTTGGGCTAACTGCATAGGTGGTAGGTGAGCTTTTTTGCACATTATCTGCCTTAAGTTTTGTGAGCTAGCAGACTAAACTTTATAGCTTTCAAGCGTTAAAGAGCCAACTTACTGCAGATGCTTTTTTCCATTTATGCAACAGCGCTAGAGAAAAAAGTGATCAGCTTTCCCTCTTGCAATTTCTGTGATGAAGAATTATTCTTTTTTTTCATTATAAAAGCTTAACTTGGCTCATGACAAAAGCATCTTTTTTCTACAAATTAGTATTTTTTTCGGCATGTGTTCTCCCATTTGTAGGAAAATTTTCTATTTGCATGGGCGCTGAAGATCAAGCGGAGAGGCTTTTTAACGATCTTATCGTTATTGAATATGTTAACCGTAAGCTTTCTGAAAAGATGCCTGTAACTTATGATTTTTATCAGCAGGGCGGTTATTTTAATATGCCCTCAGCACGTATGGGAGAGCCAGGTGAGATAGGTGTAGGATATTCCCATGTCCATCCTTATAAAAACTTTAGCTTAAGAGCTCAACTATTTAGCAGACTTGAAGTCTCAGGAAGCTATAGGATCTTTAAGGGAGTGGCCGACCCAATTTTAACGCCGCTTGGTTTTGGAGATTTATCCGATAAAGGGGCCAATTTAAAATTTGCTCTCCTACTTCCTGAAGAGAGTGGCTATAAGCTGCCTGGTGTAGCTGTAGGCTTGCAAGACTTCATGGGGACTAAAAATTTTATAGCTAATTATATAGTCTTTACCCAAGTGTTACTTAACCAGAACTTGGAAGTAAGCTTAGGATATGGCACTAAGCGCTTAAAAAAATGGTTTGGAGGGATTGTGTGGATGCCTTTTCGGCAAAGTCAGCAAAGTTACCTTAAAAATCTTGCTTTGGTTGCAGAGTATGACGCTACCCCGTATAAAGATCCAGAAATAGAAAAGCATCCACGAGGAAGGGTAAAAAAAAGCCCTATAAATTTTGGCCTTAAATATCGATTAGCAGGCCAGTACGATTTGGCTGTTAGCTATATCAAAGGGCACACTTTAGCTTTTTCCTTGTCAACTTTTTACAATTTCGGCACGACTAAAGGTTTTCTTCCTAAAGTTGGGACTCCTCTACCTTATAAGGCCCCCGTTAACCGTGAACCTATAGGAGAGTTAAGGCCTCCTTTTATTCTTGCTCAAGAACTTATCAATGCTTTTCGAGAGCAAGGTTTTGAAATCCTACAAATTAGGCTTGCTAATCAAAACACCTCTGTCTGTCGCCCAACAGCTTTGCGGATTCATTTAATCAATCGTCTTTTTCGTTCGGAATATGATGTGCAAGAGCAGCTGTCTTATCTTCTAGCTGGGCTGATCCCCAATGATATAGAAAAAGTTAACATAGTCGTGGAATCGGACTTAGGTTTTCCTGTGCAAGAATATCACTATCATATGAAGTGGGTCAGGCAATTTGGCGAGGGGAAAAGAGGCGCGCAAGAATTAGATTTATTAACCCATAAAACAGAGCTTTCCTTCTCACCGACAAGGGAAGATTTACAGCTGTTCAAAAATACTCGTTCTGGCTTTAATTTTGAACTGCTTCCTAAGACCCATTCTTTTTTTGGTAGTTCTCGTGGCAAAATGAAGTACTCGCTAGGGTTAAACGCTGGTTTTAATGGCTTCTTGGCAGGAGATGTTTATTATAGTGTATTACTTGGGTGGAATATTTTTTCTAATCTTCATCATATTTCTCCCGTTGATCGGTTGAATCCTTCGCATCTTATCCATGTGCGTACAGACATGATTCGCTATTTCCAACAAAAAGGATTAACTGTTGATGAGGCATATCTTCAAAAAAATTGGAATATGGGTAAAGGGTGGTATAGCCGAGTAGCCTTGGGACTCTTTGAAGAGGAATATGGCGGTTTAGCGACAGAATTTTTATATTGTCCACTTAATAAGCCCTTGGCGGTAGGTATAGAAGGTGCTTTAGTGGGAAAGCGTGCATTAAATGGTGTTTGGTTTACGAATAAAATTCGCCAATTAAAATTCTCTACCCCTCATTTTTACACGCTCACTCATAAAAAATTTATTGGCTCCCAATATTTTCTGAATCTTTACTATAATTGGGAATGGGCGAATGTAAACCTTAAATTAAAAGCAGGAAAATTCCTTGCTAACGACTGGGGCATCCGCGGGGAGGTGTCTCGCAAATTTAAGAGTGGGCTTACCATCACTATTTGGTATACTCATACTAATGGCCATGATGTCATTAATGGTTCTGTTTATCATGATAAAGGGGTAGCTTTTTCCATGCCCTTGGATGTCTTCTATACCTGCTATGCTCGTGATTACTGGCGCTATGGGCTTTCTGCGTGGCTACGAGATGTAGGGGTGACAGCTTTCACGGGCCGAGATCTTTATGATCTCATCCAGGATGAGCGCTGGAAGATTTCTACTCAAAGCAGTCCTTTCTAAAGGAATGAAGAGGATAGATATAAAAGCTATTTAGTTTGACATGATTTAAAGGATATTTCATGCTTAAGCATGTTTTGAGAGCGTTTTTTCTCCCAAATCGCTATAATTTGTTTACGCCTAAATCATTATAAAGCTCTTAATTTCTTGCAAAGTTGACTATGAAACCAATCAAGCTAGATAACAAACA
>NZ_JAEMUC010000008.1:0-4109 GCF_018342455.1 Neochlamydia sp. AcF95
CTTGAGCGGAGAAGAAATTAAACACTTGCCTCTAGGAAAAAAAGGAGAGCTTCTTAGAGATTGGATTGAAGAAAATTTTAAAAACCTAACTTTCCTAAATTTATCTGGAGCAGGCTTAACTTACCTACCCCCGGAAATAGGCCAGTTATCTCAGCTGCAAACACTTAACTTACATCAGAACCAGCTCACCAGTCTTCCTGCAGAAATTTGGCTGCTATCTCAGCTGCAAGTGCTTGACTTAAGCAAAAACCAGTTCACTAGTCTTCCTGCAGGAATCGGGCAATTGTCTCAGCTGCGAGTGCTTGATTTAAGCCAAAACCAGTTCACCAGCCTGCCTACAGAAATCGGGCAGCTGTCTAAGCTGCAAACGCTTAAATTAAATCAAAACCAGCTTGCCAGCCTTCCTGCAGAAGTCGGGCAATTGTCTGAGCTGCAAGGGCTTGGCTTAAAGCAAAACCAGCTCACCAGCCTTCCTGCAGAAATCGGGCAGCTGTCTAAGCTTATCAAGCTTGAATTAGCGGAAAATCCTTTGAAAGATATTACCGTAAAAATAAGGCAGCGTTTTCAATTGTAGAATGGTCGTAAGCACTTTTTAAATTGAGGTGGGCTAAATGGAATAAAAAACTTTTAGCCATCTTATCTTTAAACAAGTAATCCGCTCTTAAATCAAAAACATCTCACCAGTGTGCATGTAGAAGCAGTAGAAGAATTAAAACAAGGCACCAAAAGAGCCGTTTTTCTCATATAAGGCACAGAATCAATTTCATTCTTTTAGCCAAACCAAAATTGCCGCATCACTTAATCTCTAAAACCTGTGGCTGCTCCTAAATGCTTGAAAGGCCTCCCCCTTTTCCTTAAATCTATCTGAAAAAAAAGCGAGGTAGATTATCTGTGAGTTGTTTTTCATTGATAAGGATACGAATCCATTTGACTTGCTTTTTAATTTTTTTATATTGTCTTTAAAAAATGAAAATGCTGAAAAAGTTATCACTATCCAAGGAAATAAAATGCATCCTATCTCTTTGGCATCTATGGAAAGCTTGCCCAATGAATTGCTGCTCCCTATCTTAGAGGCTTGTGCAGTTCCTTCCTTATCAAGCGTTTGTAAAAGATGGCATCATCTGCTGGCTACTGAAGTCATGCCCCCTCTTTATAAGCAAATAGGTAAAGTGCATGTTCCTCAAGGAAATGTTAAGGAGCAGGTGCTTATTGTAGATAGGATTTATAAGCTAGAAGAAAAGCTTTCTGAAGCAGCAAAGGTAAATGCAATCTTTAAGCAAATCTTTACTTTAGCCAAGTCTTTTTCTCCATTGGAATTTAAATGGAAAACAGAAGAAAAAAGAGGCTTAAGTCTTGCTAATTACTCTTCTTATCTCTTAAATATTAATCGCCTTTTGCTTTGGGAAAGACTTCCTGGTGGGAAAGAATACTTGAGACGAGAAGAAATTAAGCACTTGCCTCTAAAGAAAAAAGGAGAGCTATTTAGAGATTGGATTGAAGAAAATTGTAAAAACATCACGGCTTTAAATTTATCTAATGCAGGCTTAACTTATTTACCCTCAGAAATATGCCAATTGTCTCAGCTGACAAAGCTTAAGCTAAGCCAGAACCAGCTCACCGCTCTGCCTGCAGCAATCAGGCAGTTGTCTCAGCTGCAAACGCTTGACTTAAGAGAAAACCAGCTCACCGCTCTGCCTGCAGAAATCGGGCGGCTGTCCCAGCTGGAATGGCTTGAATTAAATCAAAACCAGCTCACCAGTCTTCCTAAAGAAATAGGACGGCTATCTCAGCTGCAAGAGCTTAAGTTAAGCCAGAACCAGCTCACCGCTCTGCCTGCAGAAATTGGTCAATTGTCTCAGCTGCAAGGACTTCAATTAAATCAAAACCAGCTTACCGCTCTGCCCGCAGAAATTGGGCGACTGTCCCAGCTGGAATTGCTTGAGTTAAATCAAAACCAGCTCACTGCTCTGCCTGCAGAAATCGGGCAGCTGTCTGATCTGCAAACGCTTTGCTTAAATCAAAACCAACTCACCAGTCTGCCTGCAGAAATTGGTCGGTTGTCTAATCTGATACAGCTTTACTTAAACCAAAACCAGTTCACCGCTCTGCCTACACAAATCGGACAGCTGTCCCAGCTGGAATGGCTTGAATTAAATCAAAACCAGCTCACCGCTCTGCCTGCAGAAATCGGGCAGCTGCCTAAAGCGCTGTATCGGCTTGAATTAAATCAAAACCAGCTCACCAGCCTGCCTGCAGAAATCGGGCAATTGACTCAGCTGCTACAGCTTGAATTAAACCAAAACCAACTCACCAGCCTTCCTGTAGAAATAGGTCTATTGTCTCAGCTGCACGTGCTTCACTTAAATCAAAACCAGCTCACCAGCCTTCCTGCAGAAATAGGCCTATTGTCTCAGCTGCGAAGGCTTAACTTAAATCAAAACCAACTCACCAGCCTTCCTGCAGAAATCGGGCAATTGTCTCAGCTGCGAGGGCTTTACTTAAATCAAAACCAACTCACCAGCCTTCCTGCAGAAATCGGGCAATTGCCTCAGCTGCTAGGGCTTGATTTAAGCCAAAACCAACTCACCAGTCTACCTACAGAAATCGGGCAGATGTCTCAGCTGCAAGCGCTTGAATTAGCAGAAAATCCTTTGAAAGATATTGCAGAAAAGATAAGGCAGCGTTTTCAATTGTAGAATAACAAGTACTTTTTAATTTGGAGTGAGCTAAAATGGAATAACAAACTTTTAGCCATTTTATCTTTAAACAAGCAATCCGCTTTCCTTCCAGCAACTAAGCAAGCTTAAACTAACCTACACATTTATAACGACAAGGAGCTTCTCTCTTTTTCTGCCGATTGTTATGTCTGGGAGAACAACTTTTTTTGATAGAAAGAAACTGGTGTATTGTATTTCATCATTCAGTAGAAGAATTAAAACAAGGCGCCAAAGAGAGCCGTTTTTCTCAAATAAGGCACAGAATCAATTTCATTTTTTTAGCCAAACTAAAATTGCCGCATCACTTAATCCCCAAAACCTGTGGCTGTTCCTAAATGCTTGGAAGATCTCCCCCTTTCTCTTAAATCTATCTAAGAAAGAAGGGCGATAGATCCTCTGTGAGTTGTTTTTGTTGATAAAGATACGAATTCGTTTGACTTGCTTTTTTAATTTTTTTTATTTTATCTTTAAAAATAAAAATGTTGAAAAGTTATCCCTACCCAAGGAAATAAAATGCATCCTATCTCTTTGGCATCTATTGAAAGCTTGCCCAATGAATTGCTGCTCCCTATCTTAGAGGCTTGCGCAGTTCCTTCCTTATTTAGCGTCTGTAAAAGATGGCATCATTTGCTGGCTTCTGAAGTGATGCCTTCTCTTTATAAAAAAATAGCACAGCTTCATTTTCCCACGAAGAATACCACTACCCAGCGAACTCTTATGTTAGCTAAAGTTTATCAACTCAATCCTGTACTTACCCCTACCGAAAAAGTTTATCAAGTTTTTAAGCAAGTTTTTACCTTAGCTAAATCTATTTCTCCTTTGGAATTTAAATGGAAAACAGAAGAAAAAAGAAGCTTAACGCTGGCTAATTACTCTTCTTATCTCTTAAATATTAATCGTCTTTTACTTTGGAAAAAGCTTCCTGGTGGGGAAGAATACTTGAGGCGAGAAGACATTAAGAACTTGCCTCTAGGGAAAAAAGGAGAGCTTCTTAGAGATTGGATTGCAGAAAATTGTAAAGACTTAACTTTGCTAAATTTATCTAGAGCAGGCTTGACTTATTTACCCTCAGAAATAGGCCAAATGTCTCAGCTGCAAACCCTTTACTTAAATCAAAACCAACTCACCGCTCTGCCTGCAGAAATCGGGCAGCTGTCTAATCTGCTACAGCTTTACTTAAGCCAAAACCAGCTCACCGCTCTGCCTACAGAAATCGGACAGCTGTCTCAGCTATACTGGCTTGACTTAAATCAAAACCAGCTCACCAGCTTTCCTGTAGAAATCGGGCAACTGTCTCAGCTACAAAGGCTTTACTTAGTCCAACCTGATTTACCCTAAAAAACTCCATCATTGCATCAATTTTAAAAAGAAAAAATGTAAATTTCCTTTTAA
>NZ_JAEMUC010000009.1:0-16226 GCF_018342455.1 Neochlamydia sp. AcF95
TTCATGGTGCCTCCTTTAAATGTTGAGTCACCATTTTACTAAAATTTACATTTAATTCCAGTTTCGAAAGAGGTCTATTGTTGATTGAGCAAAAAATGTTGCCAACACCGATCTTGTACTTAAGTGCCTTTTTTGAAGCTACACGTGATGAGTACTACAAGCAGCTTTATAACGTGAGTGCTAAAGGTACATGGCATGAATGGTTGATTTATTTTTTGAATGGCATCGCGGTACAAACTGAAGATGTGTTGTTGCGGGTAGAGAGAATCAATGACTTGTTGAATAAATGGAAAATGCAGGTGGCAAGAAGCACAGCTAATGTTCCTGTACTGATTGTAGAACACCTTGCAGTAAACCCCTATCTTATCACGAGCAGAATAGCAGAAGAACTTAAAATCGCTTATAGTACAGCCCAAAGGGGTATACAAAAGCTTGAGGAAGCGAAAATTATCAAACAGATCAACAGTACTAGACGCGATAAAATTTATTGTGCTACAGAAATATTGGCAATTCTTGAAGAAGCTACAAAAATTAATGCGGATTTTCAATGACCTCTTAGGTAAGCTAAGTCCAACTCTTGTTAAAGTTGCAAATGTCCGCGAAACTTCTTTAAATTTTTCCTCTCACTTTTTTTTCTAATTGTGTAATCCGACTCACTTTTATCGGATCTTTTTGGATCCTTATCTGGATGATGATGTAAATAAATTCTTTTATGTGCGTTTTTTATCTCTTTTCTGAAGCGTTTAGTTGTACTCCTAAGATTGCATAAGAGGATGCTTTACCCTTATCCTTTTACACATTATTAAAGAAATTCTAAAGTCCGTAGCTTAAATCCCCATAGAGAGAATTGTTGGATCTATTTATCAAGGATTAAACGGATGTTATGCTGGATTAATAAGGCAAAAGAGAGGTTTTAAGCTATCCTTATACGCTTTTGAGCCACTCTTTATGTAATCATATGCTTAATAAAAAGCTTGTTTTTACGGATAGAAGCAGCCTGGGAAAAGGCTAATTTCTTTTTTGGTTATGCAGATGCAATTTCTTTAAAAGGTATTATTTTCGAACTTGGAATTGAAAGATAAAAAGGCGATCATAGCACTGTGTGAGCTCTTTGATAAGCTTTATAATACTTGCTTGATCATTTCAAGGTCGGAAGAGGTAGGATTCGAACCCACGGACCCCGTGAAGGGCCTTCTGTTTTCAAGACAGACGCAATCGGCCACTCTGCCACTCTTCCTTAAAATCTGAAGGGTATCTTATAGCTGATAGAAAGTTATTTGTGCAAGTTAAATATTTGAAAATCAGCGATTCTAAATTTAAGTGGGGAGACACCTTTTTATGGAGAGGGATTTTATTAGATTCAAAAAAAAGCTGCTTTGCTAAAGAGGGGAGCCATCGATACCTGCTAGCAAGCTTTACCTTTTGATTTTAAAATTTTCTCTCGCTCTTATTTTTAACTTTGATTTTCTTAAACTACAATTAATCGCTTAAAGCATGGGTTTAAAAAAACTTTCCTCCTCATCTATTAGAGGTAATAACCAAGATAGGGCTGGCTTAAATCCTCTTTACTTTAAGGGGAAGAGATTTTAGTTAAATGGAGACCGTTTTTATCTCTTTAAAGTTGAAAATGCTGTTTTATTCCTTTGGAACACATTTTAATAAGTTTTCGCTTATCTTAAAGTTTCGCAGCTGAGGTAGTAGGCTACTTATTGAGGACGGAAGAAGGGTAAGGGGGTTATTGTCTAAGTAAAGCTCTTGTAGCTGAGGGAGCTGACCTATCTCTTCCGGAAGGCCCTCCAGGTGGTTGTCATTTAAATAGAGGATCTGTAGCTGAGTTAGTTTACCTAGGGAAATAGGAAGGCAGGTAAGTTGATTATTGTCTAAGTAGAGCTCTTCTAACTTAGAAAGTTGACCTATTTCTTCCGGCAGAGAAGTGAGCTGATTGTGGCTTAAATAAAGGGTGTATAGCTGAGAGAGACGACCTATTTCTGAAGGAAGGAGTGTGAGTTGGTTATTGTTTAAGCGAAGCCAGCGTAGTTGAGCAAGCTGACCGATTTTGGAAGAAAGGAAAGTAAGTTTGTTATTGCTTATATTTAAATCCTGTAGATTTGAGAGTTGCTCTATCTCAGGCGGAAGAAAGGCGAAATCATTTCTCTCCAAATCAAGCCATTGCAGCTGAGAGAGCTGACCTATTGATTGAGGAAGTGTGTTTAGCTGGTTGTCCATTAAATAAAGAGTGTGCAGCTGGGGCAGCTGTTCTAGCTTAATTGAAAGAGAAGTTAATTGATTGCTGTTTAGGCAAAGCCACTGTAGGCAAGAGAGCTGTGTTATCTCCGGTGGAAGAGAGGTAAGCTTGTTATCATTTAAGTTAAGCCATTTCAGGTGAGATAACTGTCCTAAACCAGCAGGAAGGGTGTTGAGACGATTGCTGCTTAAGTTAAGATTTTGGAGTTCAAATAGCTTGCTGATCTCGGCCGGGAGAGTGGTCAGTTGGTTTTCGCTTAAGTAAAGGATATGAAGCTGAGACAGCTGTCCTATGTCGGGAGGTAAATAGGTCAATCCACTGAGATTTAAATCTAAATGCTTAATATTTTTTTTATGATTTTTAATCCATCTTCTAAAAAGCTCTGCTTTTTCTTCTAGAGGTAACTGCTTGACTTTTTCTTGGTTTAAGAATTCCTCTCCACCAGGGATTTCTTTCCAAATTAAAAGACGATTAATATTTAAGAGATAAGAAAAATAATTACTTAAAGTGAAAGCTTTTTTTTCTTCAGTTTTCTCTTTAAACTCGAAAGGGGAGAGAGAGGCAGCTAAGATAAAAACTTGATGAAAAATTGTGCTTACCTTTTTTACTACAGGAAGATTTTCTTCTATTTGGTAAAGCTTATTGAGAATACAAGTGGGGATGCTATCATATCTTGAACTTGAAGGAAAATGAAGCTTAATTATTCCTTGGTATAAAGAAGGCATGACTTCAGTCGTTAAAAGATGTTGCCAGCGTCTACAAACACTAAACAAAGAGGGTGTAGCACAATGCCCTAAAATAGGAATTAGTACTTCATTAGGAAGCCTTTCAATCGGGCTAGAAAAGATTGGATTCATGGCATCCTGTCTTTAAGGTTATCTGTAGATCTTTAACTTTTTTATAGTGGTCTCCTAGGCTATTTGATGTTCCTTCTCATCTTCTCTTTTAGACACTAAAAAGTGAATCATAAAATAGCTTCCAAGTGAGCCTATGAGAAGCATAAGTTTTAGTAAAATCGCTTGTGAAGATTTGCTAAAATCGACTTTATAGATCTGTGAAATTATAAATGCTTTTATATTTATCGTACAAATACTCAATATAAGCCTTCTCGTTAAACTCTTTTTTTGTTACAAGCTTTAGCAACTTCTTGCTATCATATTGCCTGCCATAACGATGAACATGCAAATTAAGCCATTCTTTTATAAATAGTAAGTCTCCTTTAGACACCTGTTCTTGCCAATCAGGATGTTGTTTTTCAAAAGCGGAAAAAAGATGAGAGGCAAATAGATTACCTAAGGTATAGGTAGGGAAATAGCCGAAAGAACCTGTTGACCAATGAATATCTTGAAGGCATCCTTCGGCAGGATTGGAGGGCGTTAAATTCAAGAGCTCTTGCATCTTAGCATTCCATGCCTCAGGTATTTCATCGACTGATAAAGAGCCTTCAATGAGTGCTTTTTCTAGCTCAAAGCGCAAAATGATATGTAAGCTATAGGTAACTTCATCAGCTTCCACACGAATCAATGAGGGTTCCACCTTATTAATTGCTTTATAAAATGAAGCTATTGGAATTTTTTCTAATTGGTGAGGAAAATTTTTTTGTAATAAAGGAAAGAAATGCTTCCAAAAAGCTTTGCTTTGTCCAATGCGAGTTTCCCACCATCTCGATTGGCTTTCATGTAACCCTAAAGAAACAGCTTCTCCTAACGGGCTTCCATAATGTTCTGGAAGCAATCCCATTTCATATAATCCATGACCCGCTTCGTGCATAATAGCCGAAATGCTGCTCATTAATGAATGAGGGTGAAGGCGAGTGGTGATCCGACTATCAGTAGGATGGCTGGCAGAAGAGAAGGGATGAGAGGATATATCAAGCCGCCCTCTAGTCTGATCATAGCCTATAGCGTTCATCAACTGCTGTCCAAATTCTAGCTGTTTTTTGGGATCAAAGTTTCCAAATAGAAAACTATTGTCTATCTTTTTAGAAGAGCTGATTTTTTTTAAAAGATTTGTGATGGGGGGCTGTAAATTTGCAAAGAGAGTGGAAACTTCCGCGGTAGAAGTGTGAGGTTCGTAAAGGTCTAGTAAGGCATCATAAGGGTGATCTTGATAGCCTAGTAAATCTGCTTTTTTGCGATTCATGTAAATGATTTTTTCTAAATAGGGGGCTAAAATAGAAAAATTGTTTTGCTGTTTAGCGGTACGCCAGGCCATGATGGCTTGAGACGTAGTAGCAGTAAACTCTTCTACAAAATTGGCACTAAGACATTTTTCTTGTTGGTAGTCTCTTCTCCAAACTTGCAAAGCAGCTTTTTGCTGAGCACTTAATCCTTTAGCAATTATTTTACCTGTATTGAGCTCGATAAGCTTTGCAAGAGATTTGGCAAATGCAGGAGAGGTCTTGGACTTGTGAATAATTCCTGCCAGCACTTTTAGCTGCTCAGAGCGAATAGCGGAGGCGGCGTGAGGCATATAAGTCTCTTGATCCCAGTCTAATATAGACGTTATTCCACTTAAAATTCGACTATAATGGGATTTTTCATGCAAGGCTTCATAATCTTTTTGTGCTTGAGCAGATGTCATAGTTCCTACTTTGAATTCTTTAAAGGTTTGACTTTAGCATGCAAGAGGCTTTTTTTGCTAACGACATTGGAAAATCCATAGCGGAAAAAGCGAGCTCTAATAATAAAAATTTTTTTTGCTTGTTGAAGAGTACCTTCAGTAAAACCTTACCTGCTTAAAAAGTAGAGTTGGTTTTAGTAAAGTACTGAGTAACTTGGATCTAAAGTTAACTTATCTCCTATACGGGCTCAATGGCTTTATAGTAAGCTAAAGGCTATCTCTCTTTTATGTTTTTCTAAACAGCTATGCATGTCTTTAACATATTAAGTAATAAAGAAACAAGCCCTGGCAGCTACAAATTAAAATGCTGTTTTATTTCCTCCGAAATATCCTGAAGTAGATTTTCATCCAAATTAAGAGCTAACCATTTAGATAACCGCGTGATCTCTATAGGAAGGGAGGTTAGCTGATTGTGTTCTAAGTTAAGGTCTTCTAGCTGGAATATTTGCCCTATTTCTGCAGGAAGAGTAGTAAGCTGGTTGTTATTTAAGGAAAGCGTTCGCAGCTGAGAAAGCTGCCCTATTTCTATAGGAAGGGCAGTGAGCTGGTTATAATTTAGCTCTAGGTATTCCAATGAAAATAACTCTCCTAGGGTGGGGGAAAGGGAGGTAAGTTGGTTATTGTTTAAGTAGAGTATTTGCAGGTGAGAAAGTTGCCCTATCTCTACGGGAAGGGTGGTAAGCTGGTTGTTATTTAAAGAAAGCGTTCGCAGCTGAGAAGAGTGGCTAATTTCTAAAGGAAGAGAAGTTAGCTGGTTTCTGTTTAAATAAATGCTTTTTAACTGATGCAGGTCTCCTATTTCTGTAGGAAGAGTGGTCAGTTGGTTATTATTCACGGAAAGCGTTTGCAGCTGAGAAAGTTGCTCTATCTTTGCAGGAAGGAAAGTTAGCTGATTTCTGTCTAAGCATAGCGTTTGCAGGTGTGATAACTGCCTTATCTCTGCTGGTAGGGAGGTAAGGTGGTTGTCATTTAAGTAAAGCTCTTCAAGTTCGACAAATTCTCCTATCTCAGCAGGTAGAGTAGTAAGCTGGTTACTATTTAAGTAAAGGCTTCTTAGCTGAATCAGATGCCCTATTTCTTTAGGAAGGGAGGTAAGTTGGTTGTTATTTAAGTAAAGCTTTTGTAACTGACTTAATCTTCCTATTGCGCTGGGAAAAGTGAGGATCTGATTGTTGGTTAAGTCAAGGCTCCATAGCTGAGAAAGTTGTCCTATTTCGGCAGGAAGAGTGGTGAGCTGGTTGTTGCTTAAGCCAAGGAGTTGCAGTTGTGTTAGCTGACCTATCTTTGCAGGGATTATGGTAAGCTGGTTGTTGCTTAAGTCGAGCTCCTGTAGCTGAGGCAACAGTCCTATCTCAGCAGGAAGAAAGGTAAGCTGGTTATTCTGTAGGAAAAGATACTGCAGCTTGGATAGCTGTCCTATTTCTAAAGGTAAGAAAGTTAAGCCACTTCTTTCTAGATTTAATAGAGTAATATTTTTGCTATACCTTTCAATCCATTCTCTAAAAAGCTCTCCTTTTTTTGCTAAAGGCAAATGTTTAATTTTCTCTTGGTTTAAGTATTCCATTCCTCCTTCAAGTCTTTTCCATATTAAGAGGCGATTAACATTTATGAGATAAGAGAAGTAATTAGCCAAAGTAAAATGTTGCTTTTTCTCTGTTATTCCTTTGAAATCTAAAGGAGAAAGAGTGCTAACCTGAGTAAAGAGCTTTTTAAAGATTTTATTTATCTTTTCTAGCTTAGAGAGCTTAGTTTCTAGTTTATAAAGTTTATCTAAAATACGAGCTTGTTCAATAGCATTCCCTTCAGGAAAATGAATTTTACCTATTTGCTTATAAAGAGAGGGCATTACCTCGGTAGCTAGTAGATGATGCCATTTTATGCAAACGCTAGCTAAAGAAGGGCTAGCGCAACCCCTTAAAATAAGGGTGAGTATTTCATTAGGCAGGTGTTCAAGAGCAGTGGAGCTAGGGCTCATTTTATTACTTCTTTAAATTGTAGGCAATTTTAGTGGTGGCATTTTATAGGAAAGAATAAAGTCTTAAGTGGTTCTGAAGATATTTATTTTAAAAGAGGAAATTTTTTCTTAAATTTCTCTGGGTTTTTAAAGAGGGGCCCGGCCAAGTTTAAAATATTTTCAAGAAGAAGAGCTCGAAAGATAAGGATAAGTTCTCTTCATACATTTTTCTTTCATTAAATATCCAACCTTTGGTTTATACGCTTTTGAGCTACTCCTCATGTACTCCTATACTTCATAAAATCCCTTTCATTAAGCAGAGAGACATCTTTTAGAGGGTTGGGTATGCAGGCTAAGTTTTTTAAAAGCATATTATTAATAATCAAGACAAGCTCTTTTATAAAAATCTTTTTTATCTTTAAGTAATTAGCTTTTAAAGTCTTTTTATTAATGCACATGCTTTCGATCTTTTAAGAAACCTTTGCAGGCTCAATCTTTTCTTGTTTAGCTAGACGATCGACAATTGTAGTAATTATTTCTTTAGTTACTTCCCCTTCAATTTGATGCTTAGCGACAAAATTAGAAAGATGCCGATCAAGTTGCGGAAGTAAAAAATAGGCATTAAAAAGGTATAATTTTTCTAAAATTTTAGGAGTTTTTTCTCCTTTGGTGGCTTGATCTACTAGGACTTCGCTCGTATTATAAAACCATTTTTCATGCCACTCTTGTTGTTTTTTTAGATCTAAAAAAGTCTGAAAAGCTTTCTGTTTTAACTCTATCTTTTTAAGGCATGTTTCAATTTTTCTTTCAATTGTTTGCAAATCAAGAGAGATTTTACGAAGATGAGGAGATTGTAAAGAAAGTCCATGCAATTTTTTTTGAGAAAGTTTAGAAGCTAAATCTTCTTTTTTAGCCATTAGCTGGTTTAATTTATCTTTAAAGCTACCCCCTTCTTGTAAAGAGCGCACAGTTTTTATGCCTTCGGATAGCACGAAAATCGATTTGTCAGGTTGATGGCGTTTAACAATCTTAGAGCTCGTTTGTTCATAGATATGATTTAAAACCTTTTTAGAAATTCTGATATCTTTAGCCTCTTGGCGGTTCATATGTCTTAGAATAGTGCGGGTCTGCTCTAATGAAGCTTCCTGAATAGGTATTTTCTTAAAACGTCTGTCTAAAGTTGTCGTTTCAATTTTTGCTTCATATTCTTCAGGGGTAGTAATTCCAACTACATAAAATAAACTGTCGGGGGAAGTGTCTATCACGCTATTAAAGCGCTGGCCTGAAATATCACTTAAGTTATGAGCTTCTTCAAACACAAGAATGATATCTTTTCTATGTTCTCCAATCTTGTCTATAAGCTGCTTCAGCGGAGATTTAAAATCGAATAGATTTCCATTGCGAGCTAATTCACCACTATTTACGTAAAAAAGTTTTTTATTTTTAAGAACGGGAGGAACTTCTCCAGTAGCTAACCGCCAGCCTAAGCCTTTCATAAGCTCGGTTTTTCCAATCCCTGATTTACCAATAAGCAATGGATGTTTACGGCCTGTTTCATTGTTGCAGGCTAAAGCTTGAATGATTTCATCCAGTTCTTGCTCTCTGCCATAGATAGGTTTGATAAAGCCATTTTTAATTTGTTGAGTTAAATTTATGCAATAGGGAAGCTGATTGGGACATCTATTTAGCCATCGTTTAAAAAAGAGACTGGCAATTCCACTTGCTACCGTGCCCCCGGCAATAACTGCTACAGAGATAAAGGGATTAACGATTAGATGAAGAACAAATTTGATAATATGAAGAGGAATTTCAAGAAGCCTCCAGTAAATATCCAACATATATTTGGTTTCAAAATAGGTGTTGGGTTCTTTGCCTAATTCTAATAAATTAAAAGCGACAATGAGTGTACGAACAAGATTATTAAAGATTCTAAAAAGAAAAAATTGTTTAGAGGTATGCAGGAGTTTCATACGTGCTTCCTCCCCCTCATATTTTTTGATAATTTGCCTAACCGTATCCACACGTTTAGCTATTAGATGAGTATCCAAGGCTTTTTGATCTATTAGAGGAATCTCTTCTCCTTCACATGATGTTAACGAGATTAAAGAGCGCAAGTGCTTAAGAGACATCCATTGAATGCATTGATTCCCTCGAAAACGTTGACCTTTCTCAAAATCTGTTTTCAATGCTTTTTCTAAAAGCAATTTTCTTTCTAGATCAGACATGTTTTTTATAATGATTCTTAGCTTTTTTTCTAGCCTAAATAAATGCTTAGAATCCACGGCTTCTAAAAAAAGAGAAACCTTTTGGCTGCTCTCTTTTATTATATCTGTTCGTTTTGCAAGAGCGTTGATGGCTTTTATCAAAGGAGTTTCTTCTCTACTTACCGTCTTCAATAGCTTTTTGCCTAGGGAACACCAAAAAGGTTGCTGGGCTTGAGGAGTGGGAAAGCGTTTTTCAATAGCGGGAGGATTCGAACCTAAAGAAGAAAAGGGAGTAGAAGGGGCAGCGGTGAAAGAGCTGATGGCTACCTTCATAATAAGGTCCTTGGTTTTGAAAATTAGGGAGTTAGTTTAGCATAACTTCTCTCGAATTACAAATAGTTAAGCTAAGAGAGATAAGTTTCTTACTTTTAGTAGGTTAACTTTCTAGTGATTTTTGTTAAATAAGAAGTTTTCAAGTCTTGCTTAGAAGGCTAAAGATATGGTGTGCAACATGGTATTTTGAAGTACTTAACTCTTTATTCTTTTATACTAGCTTTAAGATTATACCATTTAAAATATATTCTGCCCTGCTTAGCTTAAAAGAGAAGCTGAAGGATAGAAAGCCTAGCAAATATAATATTATTTTAAATTAATTATTAATTTCTAAAGGTGAGAATCTAATGAGTTGAAGTCAAAATATAGAGGACTAGTGGAATAAGCAGAGTAAAATGCTGCATGACAATTCGAGAGATCTTCTTTATTTCATACGAACAAAAATTTAATATAAAGGAAAATTTAAAACTGATAAAAATTTTATAAGGCTATGAATATTCAAAAAAATATGCTTAAAAATTTTAGCAAGCATAGGTTTAGGATAAAAGATTACATGCTATCAAAAAATAAATAATATCAAAGGTTTACAAGGAAATCCAAGTATACTTATTAAATATTTAGTTGAGAGAATTAGAAGCTGCCCTATTAAGAGAAAATGGGATCTAGATACCATCTAAAGCTAATTTTTAGTAAGACATAGAGAAATGTCGCCTAAAGTTTCCCAACAAGCATGGGGCAGGGTATTAAAATTTGATTAAATTCTAGAAGGGTACGATAAAGGCCTTGTGGCGTAAACGATAAGAAGTGTATGTGGTAAGATTATTCTTTAAGGCTTAAGAGCCATAAAATTTAGTTTGCAAAAACAAAAATATAGGCAAGCTATGAAAAAAAAAGCTCACTTACCGCACTTCTTATCATTTATGCAGTAAGGCCTCTAGAAAGTATAAAATATAAATGAATAAGGAGACAAGCTAATGGGTATAGATAATTCAATTTCTCTTCCTTTTGTATTTCCTGAGTTTAGGGAAATAGAAAAAAGAAAAAGTTCTTACTCTAACGTGGGTCCTTATGCCGAAGTTAGCCTACAGATATTTGCAAAGTTGCGGTCGGTAGATTTGTGTCGAGCAAGGCTAGTATGTAAAGAGTGGAAGCAGTTAATTCAACAAGCCAATTTATGGAAAGACCTTCATCCAGAAAGAGTGGAGATTACTTCTCTGGAAGAAAAACCACAAGTTTCTGAGATTTACGTAGGTTGCATGATAACTGGCAACCAAGCAGAAAAGCTCTATTTGTATATCAAAGGTGGCTTCTTAAAAGGCTATTTGTATAGGAAAGAAAAGCTGATAGAAGAAATCTCTCCTCATCAGATCCAAGGAGGCCTTCATGGCGAGATTGAGTCTCAAGCTCTCATTCGCCTGGCCAATGAAGTAGAACAGCCCGGTCTTTTTGCCCTTTATCACCCACAAGCTGCGGATAAAAAAGTCATTTTATTGCCTGCTCCTCCAGCGGGCAGCTATTTAGAAGAATATGCCTTAAGCTATATAGAAGCTCCTTTGCCTCATACAAATCTTTTTTGCCGTCCTAATTTTAGTAAAGCTTTAGAGAAAGGCTTAAAAAAATTTGGTCTAGTAAGCTTGATGAATGAAGAAGGGGCCTACTGTCCGACGGGTAAAACAGAACTCGCTAAAGCTTACTTTTATGCACAAAGGAAAAGTTGCAGTCAAGCCCTGTGGTTAAGAGGAGAAAGAGAATGGTTTATCGAAAAGGGCTTACAAGAGTTTAGCCAGGAAGTAGGGATGGAATGGCAAGAGTGGCTAGGCACGCATAGCCACTGGCTGATCATCATCGATGGACTTAGCCATATTTCTCTGTTAAGAAAGTTAGGCCTTATCGAGCTTGCCCGAAAAAAACAGGGTAAATTAATTGTTACTACGCGCGATAAAGCTCATGATAGTGCTATTCATCAAATTCCCGTAGGCTTACTTAGCAGGGAGGAAAGCAAAAACTACCTTTTGCAAGCCACCTATCAAAAAGGCAAACATAGCGCTGAAGAAGCTGAAAAGATAGGACTAGCCTTAGGTGGTGTACCTAGCTCTTTAAAGAAAGCTGCTGATTGGCTAAACGATAATGCTTGGCCTTTAAAAGTTTACTTTGCTAAGCAAGCTGCAAACTTGGCAGAGCACAAAGCCTACTTGGAGGCTAGGAGTAATTTAACACCGCCTAATGAGTACTTTACTGGCCGAGAAGCAGATCTTGTGGCTTTAGAGGAAACATTAACACAAGGTAAGCCCTTAGTGTTAGCCGCACAAGTGGGCTTAGGAGGAGTAGGTAAAACGCAGCTAGCCCTGCAATATGCTTATCGTGCAGCACCTCAATATAATTTTATTTGGTGGTTAAATGCTGCAAGTGAAGCTGCATTGCTGCAATCTTATAGCAGCTTAGCAGAAAAGCTTCATATCTTTTTAACTAAAGAAGAAGAAAAGGAAGACAAAGCCTTAGTCAAAAAAGTGCATTGCTATCTTAAAGAGAATCCTGGCTGGCTGCTTATTTTTGATGATGCTGAAAATGCCACCGATCTTAATAGTTGGCTGCCTGAATCAGGAGGGCATCTTCTCATCACTTCTCGTAAGCCTAATTGGCCTAATGCCCATGTATTTCCAGTAGGCGTTTTTAAACGAGAAGAATCTATCGAGCTTATCCTAAAAATTACTCATCTAGAAGATCAAAAAGAAGAAGCTGGCAAGCTAGCAGACCTATTACAAAATTTACCCTTAGCTGTTTCTCAAGCGGCTTTTTACATCAAGGAAACCCACATTTCCATAGAAGAGTATAGGGAGAAATTTGAACAACACTATAAGGTATTATGGGAATTTGAAGTGCCACCAGATATCTACCAGGCGACAGTTCAGGTGACATGGCATGTGTCTATGCAAAAGATTCGGCAAGAAGAAGCAAAACAAAAGGAAACTAATGAAAGCTCCTCTTTAGTTGACCCTCTAATGCAGTTTTGCGCTTATTTAAGTTCACAGGGTATCCCTCGTCGCTTGCTTAAAGATTGGGTGATTAAGCTCTACGAGTCAGAAACTCCATTATTAGATATTAATCATACTATTGATTTACTTAGACGCTATTCTATGATTGAAGCCAATGCTGAAGCGATTAATATCCACAGCTTAGTACAGCTAGTGACAAGAGACCAGCTAAAGAAAGAAGAGCAAAAAGAGCTATGTAGGAAGCATGTATGTTTTCTTAACCAAGTTTTTAAATATCATGCAAGAGATCTAACTAAAGTCAAAAGTGATTTAGTTTTAATTCCTCATGTAGAAAGTATAACTAATCATGCTAGGGCACTAGAGGTTGAAGAAAATGGGGTTTTGAATCTTAAACAGGCAACTGGTGACTATTTTTACTATCAGGGTGCCTATGAAGAATCAAAAAAAAATTGGGAGTTTTGTTCACTACAGGATATAGTAAACAGAAATACACCTATTAGATTAGTTATTAAATATAAATTAGCCTGCTCGCTAATAAAGCTAGAGCAGCACTTCCAAGCTTTACATCATCTTTTGCAAATCTTGAAAGTAATAGAGAAGGACACTGCTTTTCCTCCTTTTTTCGTAATGCTTATTTTCGAATCGTTAGGTATCATCTCAAGAAAACAAGGATTCTATCATTTAGCACTAGAGACTCATCAAAGCATCTTGCTAATGGCGCAAAAAGGTATAGAAATTGAACCATTGCTTTTAGCAAATATTTATGAGGGATTAGGCCTTTCTCTACAAAAACTAGAACATTACCACGAAGCTAAAGAAAATTATGAGAAAGCTCTAGAAATACAGTTAAAACATTATACTGAACACCATCCTAATTTAGCTATTACTTATGTTAATTTAGGAACTGTTTTACGCGATTTAGGAGACTATGATTCTGCGGAGAAACAATTTAAAAAAGCAATAAAAATCTATAAGAAAGTTTATCCTAAAGATCATCCTGCGCTAGCTGAAGTGTATCTTAATTTAGGAGTGGCCCTGCGCGATCAAAAAAAGTATACTTTCAGTAAAAAGAAATATAAAAAAGCATTAAAAATTTATACAACTTCTAGTCCTAATAGTCACCTATTAGGAGATATTTACAACAATTTAGGCGATCTTTTCATAAAATTAGGAAAAAACGATAAAGCAGAAGTCTATTTTAGAAAGACACTCTACTGTTTTCAGAATCAACCCTTTTCTTCAAGGTATGATTTAATTACTGCCCATAGCAATTTAGGGTGCATGGCAAAAGACGATTTGATCGCAAAAAAACATTTTAAAGAAGCGATAGAAATTAGTGAAAATTTTCAATTAGCCCCTACAATCCAAATAGCAGCAGTGAGAAATAATTTAATAGGAGCTCTTATTCGCTTAAATCAATATGCAGAAGCAGAGGAACAGATAAAACAGCAACAAGCAATTTGCCAAACAAAAAATGTTCAAGATTCTCCTTTATGGACTGATGTAAGGAATCACCTAACGATTTTTTTAAAATTTATAGAATTTATTAAAAATGATGAAAATAAACAAAGCCAAGCTGATGGATTGGAAATACTTTATTTTTTCTATCTGCTAGAAGAAATAAGCAATACTTTTACAGAAAAATTTTATGAATTTCACAATTTAATAGAAAACGCCATGCGAGACTGGCAAGAAGGAAATATAAAAGGAGCTAAGCAAAAATATAAAGAGAGCTTTAAGCTTTTTACAAATCAGCCTTATTTTTATGATAGAGAGGTAGCTTCCCCTAGCTATCAAAATCTAGGTTGTTATTATCACATCCAACAAAAATTGATTAAAGCCGAAATTTATTTAAACATTGCATCTCATTTAAATCCTAGCTCTGTTACTTATGTGGAGCTAGGATATTTTTATTATGTAAATAACAACTATGCAAAAGCGATTGAAAATTTATTAGAAGCTCTTCGTTATAGGAATCAGAAAAGTCAATTATATTACGGGAAATTAGAAATACAAGTAGTAGATAAAGACATTAGAGCAAAAATAGAGCAGGAAGGAAATTTTACTGTAGAAGCATCGAAGCTAGCTTATAAGCTACTTGTTAATTGCTATACTCACCTAGAGCAATT
This sequence comes from Neochlamydia sp. AcF95, assembly GCF_018342455.1. Taxonomy (NCBI): domain Bacteria; kingdom Pseudomonadati; phylum Chlamydiota; class Chlamydiia; order Parachlamydiales; family Parachlamydiaceae; genus Neochlamydia; species Neochlamydia sp. AcF95. Next base: position 14,481 of record NZ_JAEMUC010000009.1, read on the forward strand.
AGAAAAGGCTCAACATATCCTTAAGCAATTTACTGAGGATATGTTGAGGGAGCCTTTAAATGATTCAACCCAATATCTATTCGAATGTGCTATTGAAGCTATGAGCGAGCTAGATCCTAAGGGTTTGTAAAAAAACTTGCTTTAAAGCTTTTACTTTAAAGGTCATTAATTTTTTTTGCTACTCATTCTAATTGTAGCTTTTTACTAATTTTTGCTTTAATTCTTGTTTGATAGTGGGTAAAAGGTTTCATCTTAAGCCTTTATCTCTTCTTTTTTTAATTTGGATTTAAGATATCTTAATATTTCATCCTGAGCTTCTAATTCCTGAATCTTAGCTTTATGAGCCTCTATTTTCCGTTCCAGACCTAGTAAATTTATAGGGGTTGCTAAGTCTTCTGGCTTTTCTTTTCCTCCCTCACTTTCACGATGTTTTTTCTTTTTTCCTGTTTTTAACTGTTTATGCTTTGCTTTTACCTCTTGATAAGCTTTTCTCTCAGCTTGTAGCTCCTCTTTATTCTTCTCTTCACTGTCTTTTAATCGTGCTGTTAGCAAGCGACTGCAAAGCTCAGAGAGTGTTTTAGATTTTTTGTCTAAAATATTTTCTAGTTGCTCTAATACTTGTAAAGCATAACGCTTGATTTTCCAATTTATCTTAATACTAGGGCCTTTTTCTGCAGCGCCGGCAAAATAATTTAACCCAGGTTTGTCTGTATCGTCACTTTCAATTAATCTGACAAGATATTCCTCATCAGGGCTATTTTGGATGGCTTGGGATAGAGCTTCTATAAAAGAGAGGGTAACTTTTGTTCTTTTCTTGAAAGAATGATATGTTTGATAAAGCTCCTCAATATTATTCGAAGTCCTGGCTTCTATTCCTAATAAATGAATCAATTGTACTGCTCCTACCCAACTTTTTGGTGTTTCTCTGTATAAGTCATTTACTAATTCGCCACCTTGCACTGCAACTCCAGTAGGATTCATTTCAACTGCTTTGGCTGCTATTTTTACAACTTTATTTCCGTAACGCCTCATATCAAAATTAATGCTTTGTTTAGCAATTTCTCTACAACATGTTAAAGAAAAATGGGTCTGAACTTGGGCTTGAACATCATTTTTACAGGGAAGAGTTCTTAATACTTTGTTGCAAATGCTAATTATTCGCTCTAAGGTTTCAAAATAGATAGTTCTTTTAGCTTTGGTTGTTTTGTGAAAAGAAAAGTTTATAAACAGATTGCATGTTTTGCTAAGAGATAATTTTAAATCATCTTCAAATTGGATAGTATCTAAAGCAAGGGCGTCCAATAATACTATAGCAGTAGGAAGAAATACATTATTCGAAAATTTTTCATTGGTACCTAATTCATTTTGAATAATCTTAACAGCAGCTTCGTAAAGCTTTTCGCAGCTCTCTTTCCCCTTGATAATATCAAAGTTTTTAATATGTCCTCGCAGCTCGATCGCTTTTGCAGGTAGTTCAATTGCTTGCATGATTGGACTAGATAAGTTAGATGTACTCATTCTTTTTTTCCTTTTAAATTTGTGTTAGCCCAAATTAGGCGTGCCTTGAAAGTAAGAAATATTTTCATTTTTTTCAAGTTTTAAAAATGATTACCTGCCCATCCTACTTTCCACATTCTGCAAGTTAATTTCTCTTGTCATTCATTTTTGTCAAAGGGGCCTATAAAACCAGTAAAACATGCCTCATGTTAGGGTTAAATTGTAAGCGGCCACGGGGGGGGGAGCTAT